>JACPFA010000008.1 GCA_016183235.1 Deltaproteobacteria bacterium | reverse complement strand
TGTACTTCTCAAAAACTTCCATTACTTCTTTACTCGAAAACCTTTTATGTAATTGTTCTGCCATAGGGCCTCCTTTTTTTGAGACCCCTTAAAGTGCACTTTTAATCTTTAAACTAGTGCATTTTTAATTTTTAGATGACACATTACATATTTTTGTTGATAAAAATAGGCTTTGTATCTAAAGTATGCAAGGCTTAAATCTTTCCTTTCAGATTGGGGTGTTAAATGTCCTTGTTAACGGACAAGATAAAAGAATTGATCACCATTGAAACGTCGAGCAAATACGCCCATTATGAAAAGGGTGATCGGCGAGCTATCAGCATTGCCATCTGTTCACAAAAAGGTGGCGTGGGTAAAACCACGACCGCTGTTAACTTAAGTGCTGCCTTGGTTAAATTTCATAACAAACGAGTTCTCGTGGTTGACCTAGATCCCCAAGGCCATGTGGAAAAATCCATTGGGGCCATGATCCCAGAAGGAGTTGAATATCTCCCCCTTTCCACGATTTTATCTTCCAAAAAGGGAAACCTAATGGATGGGGTCATTCAAACCGAAAAACCTAGCTTCAACATCACCCCTGGCGATAAGGCCCTCTATGAATCTGAAGGTGTGCTGGCTAGCAAGATCGGAAAAGAATTTTTGCTCTCTCATGCTGCAAAAACAGCTAAAACCCTTTACGATTTTATTATTTTTGATTGTCCACCCAATTTGGGCAATTTAACCATCAATGCACTGGTTACCTCTGACTATTGTCTAGTCCCTTGCGAAATGAGTGTGTTGGCCTTTGAAGGGGTTAATGATCTCATCGAAACCTTAGAGACCGTTAATGAAAGACTTAACAAACACTTAAAAATTTTGGGTGTGCTCTTCACTCGGGTTGACGGTCGCAATACTAATATGAATCAAGTGATTGAAGAAAACATGAGAAATTATTTTCGGGGTAAAGTCTTAAAAACTCAAATTGCTGTTAACACCGCCCTCAACAAGGCACAACTTGAAGGCAAACCTATTTTTGATACTGAACCCAGTAGTACGGGTGCCAATAATTACCAAGAACTAGCTGAAGAAGTTTTACGCCGGCTTAAGCGCAGCCTGGAGCCTTTGGCCCTGCAGAAAGATAAAGAAAATAGGCCCTCCCTCTTGGCCTAAGACCATATAACTAATCAAAATCATTAAATTTTCTAACCTAATAAAGAAGAAACTTATTTACATTTTAGCCGATAACTTTATAAGCACAGTTTGGGAAGGCCTTATGAAGGTAAAGCATTTTTGGATATTTTTAGGTTTGTGGTTGATGGGTTCGGTCGTCTACGCCGAGCCTAATACCCAGGGGCCTCAATCCACTTACTACGATGGTTTCTTCACCAAAGAAACCCTTACAGTAACAAGCGAAGACGATGGTTTTAAACCTGGCACCTTGCGAACGGTTTTATTAGCAGTTAATACCTTACGTAATCAAAATCCTTTCAAACTTGTTTCCATTCAATTTGCTGACCATGTACATCGCATTGTGCTCAAGTTTCCTCTCCCTGAAATTGAAGCCTCGCTCATTACACTCGATTGCCAATTAAAAGATCGTAAAGTTTTGATCGATGGCTCAGAATTAATTGATAGTTCAGGTTTAGTCGTAACCGGAAATCGCGCCACCATTCAAAATTGCCATTTGACAGGTTTTGATAAAGCAGCCCTGGCGCTACATGGGCATCACAATACGATTCAACATAACATTATTGGTTATCTGCCAGGCAGCTACAAAGAAACTCACGTCAGTTATTATGGTACCCCCAAGACCAATAGCGGCATCGGTATTTTATTAGAAGATGGGGCTAGTGAAAATTCGATTGTAAACAACGAATTGATTGCTAACCAAAAAGGTGCTATTTTGCTTCAGTCTAGCGCAGGGTCTCAAAACAAAATTTCTCATAATTTATTTGCTGAAAATCGTGGGCTGCCGATCCATGATTCAAGCGCTTATAGTGCCATCATCCCCAAAATTGAAAAATTCCAAAAAAATTCTGAGAGCTTTAGTTTAGAAGGGAGGGTGAGCCCACTCGCCAAGGTAGAGTTATACTTAGTGGGCAAAAACGATCAACATATTGCACAAAAGCTTAGCGAAACTCAGGCTAATGCCACCGGGAAATTTGTAACTTCAGGGAGCTGGAGCAGCTTAATCCCAGGCCAATCTAAAGTCGTGGCCATTAGTCATGACTCGCGGGCTAACACCAGTATCTTTTCGAATGCTACACTCTATACTGAAAGTACTGTACCCAATAAGTTAGCCGAAACTAGCTTGGAAAACCCATCCACTACTGACAAGTCCCCTGCTATCTCAGATGCCATTCCAGTAAAATCTTCACCTAAACCTTCGATTGAACCGGAAGAAGAAACCTATTTCGATACCCAAGGCAAAGGCACTCCTTCTACTGAACCCGATGTCGACAATCCCAACGCACTCATTGAATTAGGAAATTGAAATCTCTAAAAATTGCGAACCGAGATGCCCTTGTTGGCAAACGCGCACCGTTCGCCCTGCGATGCTCATCTGTCATTGCGAACCCAGCAGGGTGAAACAATCTCTTCTGTTTAAGCGATGGGATTGCCGCGCCCGTTGGGCTCGCAATAACAGCATTTATACAGCCTTCATGCGGGCTCTCTCCTGCGCAACGTTTGCCAACAAGGGCATCTCGGTTCGCAATTTTTAGAGATTTCAATTTAACAACTTAATTTGGTTGATCCAATTTTGGAGCGACAACTCTTGTTGGGTACCGGCTTGCATATCTTTTAATAACATCAGGCCTGCTTGTAATTCTTGTTCGCCTAAAATGAGAACGTAGCGAGCCTCTTGCCGGTCGGCTATTTTAAGTTTTGCTTTTAACGATCTCTCAGAACCTTCTAACATCACCGAAAGTTTCACTTCATTGCGTAATTCACAAAAATGTTTGAAAAAAAACTGATTGGCCTCTTCCCCCAAGGCAATCAATATAAGTAAATTAGGTTTTTGGGGAAAAACATTTTGCCCCACGAGATCCATTAAACGTTCCATCCCTAAAGCAAACCCTACCGCAGGAATGACCGGCCCCCCTAGCTCTTGCACTAAGTTATTATAGCGCCCCCCGCCGGCAAAGGCATTTTGAGCGCCTAATTTGGTTGAGGTAAATTCAAAGGCTGTTTTATCATAATAATCAAGCCCACGCACCAATTGTGGATTCACTTGACAAGGAATCCCCGCAATCGATAAATAATTTTGCAAGCGATCGAAATGAGATTTTGAAATATCGTCGAGATCGTCTAACAAGCTAGGTGCTTGTTTCAATAAATCAATACAGCTTTGAGTTTTACAATCCAAAACTCGCAAAGGATTTTTTATTTTCCGGTTCTGACATTTTTCACATAATTGCGATTCGACTTGATCGAGATAGTTTAGAAGTTTGCTTTTATACTTTTGCCTAACTTCTGGTGTGCCCAGTGAGTTGATCAAAAGCTGATAATCTCTCACCTCTAGCTTTTCCAAAAGTTGCACAATGAGTTGAATAAGTTCGGCATCAAGGGTTGGATCATCGACCCCCAATATCTCAGCACCAAATTGATAGAATTGGCGAAACCGCCCTTTTTGCGGACGCTCATAGCGAAACATGGGCCCAAAATAACACAAACGTTTTTCAGCAGACCCCTCTCGCTTACTAAAATGTTCTAAATAGGCCCGCACAATGGGGGCTGTGCCTTCTGGCCTTAAAGCCAGCGCCCTTTCATTGCGATCAACTAAGGTATACATTTCTTTCTCTACAATATCCGTAGAAGTACCAATGCCTCGCTCAAACAAATGCAAGTCTTCTAAAACCGGAGTACGCATTTCCAAAAAGTGCGCCTTCGCAAATAAGGCAAAGGCCATTTGCTCAACCCTTCTCCACGCTTGAGCCTGTGTTCCAATTATATCGGGCATGCCTTTGACAGCTTGAAAGATTTTACTCATGCGTGCTCTCAGGATTTTCTGGGTTTTTGGCCAAAGTTTGTTCTAAAGACAAGGCTTTTTCATAGATAGGTGCAAATTCAGGATCGTCTTTTAATTTCATTCTTTCAATCTTACGCAAAACTTTTTTAGGGTCTCTTAGTTTAAGGTAAAAAACACATAGCTCTCGCAGCAAACCCCTTTCGTCGGGTTTTTTCAAAATAATTTTTTCATAAATATCGACCAGCAGATCCAAACGTTTCATGTCTTTACGCAAGTCTTTGGCAAGCAATTGATACTCAACAAAAGCCTCTTCTGATTTTCCATAAATATTAAGTAACTCAGCTAATTTAAGGCGATTTTCTATATTTTCAGGATTGAGCTGCATTAAAGCCCTAGACACTCGAACCGCATCATCCTTCATTTGGTGAGTTTGATAATAATTAATCACGATGCGATACTGGGTCATGGCATCTTCGGGCATGGACAACTTGGTAAAAAGCTCGGCTAATTTTTCATTAAACTGCACAGAGCCAGGTGAAAATTTTAAAATGTTTTTATAAATAGCTACCGCTTTAAGTAAAAAGCCCTCTTTAATATAATGTTCACCCACCTCTTTAAAAATCGTGATGCCTTGATCGACTTGTTTTTTCTTAAAATAAATTTCTCCGATCTTTAACTTAATGCGCATGTCGGTCGGGTCTTCTGCTGACATCTTCATCAATTCCACCAGTTCACCAACACCTCGACCTTTGGCAAAAAGGTTCTTCAATTTTGTGACTAATCTATTTGTCTTCATGATTAATTATCTTTTTCGGATATTTTTTTTCTTGGGCAATTTAGAACCGTGAGTATCTAAATGATAAAGCAAGGCATAGAGCCCTAATACATAAGAATAGGGGCCAAAGCCCGAAATTTGGCCAATGGCTACAGGGGCGATATAAGAATGATGCCGAAATGGCTCCCGTTGGTAAATATTAGACAAATGAACTTCAACCGTGGGAACCTGCGCTGCTAAAACGGCATCGCGTAACGCTACCGAAGTATGAGTATAGGCGGCGGGGTTAATTAAAATCCCCACAAACTTACTTTGAGCCTGTTGGATCTTTTCAATCATCTCACCTTCTACATTCGATTGAAAAATAACCAGCTCGACTTTTTCTTTTTTGGCTATGGCCGCAAGGGTTTGATTAATATCCTCTAAAGTTTGAGAACCGTAGATGTCTTTTTCCCTTGCTCCCAATAAATTAAGATTAGGGCCATGAACCACTAAGATTTTTTTCTGCTTAGCCACCAAGCACTGCCCTCTTTTCTTGAACACGGGTTAATAAATTCTGCAGAAATTCAATCTTGCGAACTGATGGCGTAACAACCAAAACACTTTGCCCAGCCTTAACAAATTTTTCAAAAGAACGTTTCAATTCTTCTTTTAAAGATTGATGGATGGCTTGAATCTCAGGCTGATTAGGTTTTTCGGCTAAAATTTTCTCGGTTAAATTAACGGCTAAATGCACATGACCTTGCCGACGCAAAATATTGATCATGGTTTTGGTGTAATATAATTTATCGATTTCAAAACCCATGTTTTAATTCCCAAAAATCGACTCCACCTTGGTTTTTTGCGCAAAGGCTTTGCCTATTTTTTGTAAATATACAAAATTAATAAAAGAAGATACCCTTTTTTTATCGGCCAATAGGGTTTGCTTAAGCTTAGGCAAAGGCAATTTTGGCAATTCAGTAGGAAGATTAAAAACTTTTAAAAGCCCTTCTAACCGCTCAATTTCTTGAGCATGGCAAAAGCCCAAACTTAAAGATTTTTTTGCCGCAAACACCATGCCCATGGCGATCGCCTCGCCATGCAAATACCGCCTATAGCCCGTAAGCGTTTCTACGGCGTGACCCACCGTATGCCCAAAGTTTAATAACGACCTAAGCCCGGTTGTTTCAAATTCATCTTGTTCAACAATGTCGGCCTTAATCTCACAAGAACGGCGAATGATGGGTTTTAACAATTCATATTTCCCTTGCAAAATGCCTTCGGCTAAGGCCTCTACCCGAGCAAATAAACCTTCATCTCCTATCGCTCCATATTTGATAACCTCTGCCATGCCGGCTAACAGTTCTCGCTTGGGCAAGGTTTTTAAAAAGAGGGTATCAATAAAGACTAATTTGGGTTGATGAAACACCCCCACCAGGTTTTTCCCACTGGTTAGATCAACCCCGGTCTTTCCACCCACTGAGCTATCCACTTGCGCCAATAAGGTGGTTGGAACCTGCACAAAAGGAATCCCTCGCAAATAGGTACCCGCCACAAACCCAGCAATATCCCCCACCACTCCACCACCTAAGGCTAATAACAAAGACTGCCGATCGGCTTTAAGCTTCACTAACTGAGCATAAATCTTCGAAACAGTATTGAGATTTTTATATCTTTCTCCATCAGGGATTTTAATCACTGCCACTTCAAAGTGCTTGGTCAAAGCAGTTGCAACCGCTTTGAGATAAATTTTACCTACCGTGGTATTCGTGAGGATAATCAATTTTTGACCGCTAAAATTTTCTCGTAACTGCCGACTTAAGTTTGGCAAGGCATTATGTTCAAAATAAATAGGGTAACGCCTTGCCCCCAACTCAACATAATGACAATGAGGATTTTGCGATAAAATTTTGAGAATTTTTTCTACAACTTCGGAAATGGATAAATCATCGGTATGGATTTGAGATTCGATTTCAAAATATAGAGGTTCTCGTTTTTGCAGCAATGCCCGAATTTGGCCCTCTTTATCATCTCCTTTAAGCAAGGGGCGACCTGTATCATGAACGAGGCGCTGCAGAATGCTAGCCACTGAAGCGGTTAATAAAATGGGTCGACTTAACTTTTGAATAAGGCGCCGATTATGGGCTGATAAAATCGCCCCCCCACCCACCGCTACCACTACACACCCTTGGCTTAAGGCTTCTTGTAAAACTTGACTCTCAAGGGTACGAAAGCTCGCCTCACCATGTTGAGCAAAATGGTCAGCAACCCTTAAGCCCGATTTTTCACAAATGATTTGATCGGTATCGATAAGGGTATAGCCTAATTTTTCGGCTAATAACTTCCCCACACCAGACTTACCCGTGCCCATAAAACCAGTTAATACAATGCGTTTAGGTAAAGGAATTGAATCTTCCAAGAAAACCTCTTTTAAAAGGAGCTCATCATTATCTCCCTTTCAAAAGAGGTCAAGTTCTATTCACAGGTAATCGTCAGCACACTATTAGCCGCTTCAGCTCTTATTCGGTAACTTCTGGGCTCAGATAAGTAAATACTCCCACAACTCCAGCTAGCAAAAAATTCTTTGCTACAATTAGGAGCCGGGTCACCCAAACTACGCGGGTCAATGAGATATTCACAACGTGTCTTATTATCGCAAGCCGCGCGCATATCGAGCGTAGCATTACCCTGTACCACACGACTCCCAGGAGTATTATAGCAATTCATACCATAGCTTGCTTCGCTAACAAAAATGGGTTGCCCATTCCCCGAATTGCCCGAGGATCCTTGAACAGGGGGAGGATTGGAATATTCTGGTGGAGGCCCAGGATCACCAGGCGACACTTGAAGTTCTAGTCTTTCTTCTGAATGAATTTCATCGTAAACAATCACTCGCCTAGTTTCTGTGGTTGGATTAAAAGCCCGAAAAGAATAACACTCCCCCGGTTGCAAAATAACTCCACTAAATTTATTGTAATGATCTAAGCTAAAGGGATGATGCCGAAAGTCATCTTGGTTGCAAATCTTAATATCATCATTATGCCCCACACTTATTGAGTTCGGCACAAATTGTTTGTGATAAAGATTAACTTGAACGGTTCTGAGCGACACCTTAAGGGCATGACCCAAGGGTTCAATCATTAACAAAAACACCGCGCCTAGAATTATCATTAAAAACACCCGCATAACCCCTCCTAGCTAATGCAGAGATTTTAGCATAAATCTAGCCATCTTTACCAACGGATTATTTTTGTAACGCACCTCGCCAAGCGAGAATACGGCAAATGCAATATTCATGGTATTTTGCCGTAACTCCACTCATCTAACTAACCGAAAATTCTAATGGAAGGGAAATGCCCCGGGGGCTTTTCTAGGGGTTTAACGATGAACGATAAAATCTATTTCCCAGTTTTTGATATTGATGGCAATGAATCGGTTTATCCTGAAGAAATCTATGCTGTTAGTCAATTTCATGAAACGACCCTAGCCCTGCTGCAATTTTCAGAAACTGCTCATCCACAAGTTGATGATCGGCGAAAATTTCTCACCACCATCGTTGAAAAGATCATTGAACGACTTGATACCTTTGATCAGTTACAACAAGCAAATCCAACGGGTGTAACCCCAATTCTTGAAATTCCACCTACCGAAGCCCATTTTAAATTTTTTAATCTCATGCTTTCGGTTTACCGACAGCTTCCACCCAAAGAACGGGCTTATTTCAGAGAACAATTTCTCGCTTTTAAAGCTAATTTAAAATCAGGTCAGCCTTTCGATGAAAGTGAGTTTTCACAAGAAATGTTGGAACAGTCCAAGTGGCTACTGCACAATTATAATCGCATTGAACCTACTGATGGAAACCTTGGGATAAGCCTAGAAGAGATTGATTATTACCAACCTTATTTTGAACAAGGGCTTAAAACTCCAGCCCCATCTTTTCATACAAGTGCCTTTAAACCTGATAATCCATTAAGGGTCCACAACACCTTGGTAGCGATTAGGCAATGCATTAAAATCAAAAATCCTAAGCTCAAAAGATCAGTTTATAAAATCTTAGACCAAATAAGTCAGTCAGAAACCGGTTATAAATTACTTGAAGCTATAAAAAAACAAATTGATGGGGGCATGCCTTTGAAAATTAGCCTAATGACCCCTGCCAAAATGCAAGAATTCGGTCCTCAAACAGTTGGCTATTATGACCCCAAAAACTATAGTCTCATGCTCTCGCCAATTAATTTAGAACATAATCCTGAAATGATGGTTGAGGTCTTCTGTCATGAACTCTTTCATGCCATACCCCACATTAGACCTCAGGGGAATCAAGGAACGGTTCGAGAAGAAACCATGGCCAATGACATTGGCCAATTAGTGGGTTGGGAATTAGGGCTTTCGCTTTATTATCATAACACCCTCGCCCACACCAGTTATGCCAATAAATATGATGCAATTTGGAATCTTTATAGCCACGATCTCTATCTTGACACTTCACCCGCTGATATTCGAAGCAGCGAAGCTGGCTTTCAATCACCCGAATGGGAGAATTATATTACCACACAAATGACGAGGATTTTTGAAGGCCTATGGCGAACCATCGAACCTTCTTAATAGGAATGGATTTGTTGTAAATAGGCTTCGTAGTTGTGGCGAATTTCATCAAGACTATCGCCGCCAAACTTTTCTAAAAAGGCATCGGCCAAGGTGATTGCCACTACATTTTCAGCAATCACGCTAGCCGCAGGAACGACACAAGTATCTGAGCGCTCGACAGCTGCTTCGAATTCTTTTTTGGTGACCACATCGACTGAGTGCAGTGGAGTATACAAAGTGGCGATAGGTTTGAGAGCACCACGTAAAATGAGGGGCTCACCATTGGTCATGCCCCCTTCTAAACCACCCGCACGATTCGTTTTGTGAAAAAATTTCTTTTGTTGTGCGTTATAAAAAATTCCATCATGCACTTGGCTGCCTGGTAAATGAGCTTGTCTAAAGGCTTCGCCGATTTCTACACCTTTGACCGCCTGAATAGAACAAAGCGCTTGCGCGAGCCTCCCATCGAGTTTTCGATCCCAATGCACATGGCTGCCTAGACCCGGCGGAACACCTTCTACAATCACTTCAAAAACTCCACCCACAGAATCGCCTGCTTTTTTAGCTTCATCGACTCGTGCCATCATCTTGGTTTCGATTTGTGGGTCTAAGCACCGCATAGGGGCCTCTTCGGTGCGTTCAAGAATTTCTTTGGCCGATGGGCGAAGGCCATCCCAACAAATATCTCCCACTGCCACCACATGGCCTGCCAGCACAAAACCAAAATGCTCTAACAATTGGCGACACAAGGCCCCTACGGCCACGCGCGACGTGGTTTCACGAGCCGAGGCCCTTTCTAAAACATTGCGCAAATCTTTAAAATTATATTTAAGCCCACCCGAAAGATCGGCATGGCCAGGGCGCGGCGAAGTTACTTCGCGTTTTGGATCTCCCGAGATAGGCCAAAGACTCATCTCTTGTTGCCAAACATTCCAATCTTTATTTTCAATACGGATAGCAATCGGGCTGCCTAAGGTTTTGCCATGACGAATCCCCGACATCACAATCGCCTGATCGGTTTCGATTTTCATGCGCCCACCCCGGCCATAACCTTTTTGCCGACGTAGCAATTGATGATTGATGGCTTCAAGTGTGATGGGCACCCCTGCTGGCATACCTTCCAAAATGAGATTTAAAGCTGGGCCATGGGATTCGCCACTGGTGAGATATCTTAATGAAGTCATGCTGGAAAAACTTTTTCTTTATCGGTGAGCTGAAAACCAAGGGCGAGAATTATTTTTCGCATGGTGTCCATTCGACAGGGGATGCCCGATTCAATGCGATCGATCGTTAAAGCCGACAAACCTGCTTTACGCGCCAATTCTGCCTTGCTCAACAATTGCTGTTCGCGCAACATCCGAACATTGTTTTTAAATTTTTTTGAAATAGGTTTAGGATTAGGATTATTCACAGACTCATGATCTTAATCGAAATGTGCCTTAATTTCAAGAAAGTCATTATCTTTTTATTAAAAATCCCATAAAAATAATATAATTATGCATAATTTATATATAATTTAACTTTATTATATATAAAACTTAAAAGTTTTACTGAAGTCGGCAGAAGCTTCCAGGGGTCCTGAGTCGCCCCAGGGGTTACGGCCCCTGGGCGCACTCAAAGTCTCGGCTTTCACGGCTTTATAGCCATAGTGGTGAAAGCTGGAGTTTACCCTGAGCAAAGCGACAGGGACAAACCCCTTCCAGCTTCAGCCGACTTCAGTAAAACTTTTCATATCTCTGCAAATATTTACGGAAAAGTCTTTTCGAAGCGGGAAGAGGCTACTCGAAACCCCTTTGCTTGGGGTTGAGAGAGCCTTAAGCCGGATTCGAAAAGACGTGGTAAATAATTGCAGATGAATTGGAAGATTGCCACGCTCGCCGACGGGGCTCGCTCGCAATGACATCGTCAATGGATCAAATTTTTAAAAAACTTGAAGTAAGCTTGCAAAAAGGCCTGCCCCCAATAAAGTTGAAAAAGGGCGCCGAGTGCTAAGAAAGGCCCAAAGGGAATGGCCGCTTTCAAATCTTTTTTCGAAAACAAAATATAAATAAGCCCCACAATGGATCCGGTAATCGATGCGATTAAAAAAATCACAAACACGGGTTTCCAGCCAAAAAATGCCCCCAACATAGCCGCCAGTTTCACATCGCCAAAACCTAAACCCTCTCGCTTGCGAATTTTGTGATAAAACACGCTGAGCAAAAACAAAGTGCCAGCTCCAACTAACACCCCCATGCAAGAATCCACCAGGGTTTGCAGCATGAGCTTATTCAAATCCAGCAATGGCCCTTCGGTTATATGAAGTATATAAAGATGGGCCTGTCGTACGACCAATCCCACCAAAACACCGGGCAAAGTAATAACATTCGGCAAAATTTGATGTTCAAGATCAATAAAAGACAAGACAATCAACGGACACACCAACAACAGAAAATAAAGCAGGGCCACCGGCCAAGGGGTTAAATAATAATAGGTTAATAATCCTAAACCTGCGGTTAATAATTCTACCCAAAAATAACGGCTACTAATTTTTTGATGGCAGGTGCGACATTGCCCTCTTAAAAATAAGTAAGAAAAAAGTGGGATATTTTCATGCCAGCTTAAAGCCCGCTGGCAATGCGGGCAATGCGAGGCAGGAAACACAATGGATTGCTCTTGGGGAATACGCACAATACATACATTAAGAAAAGAACCCCACAACGCGCCTAAAACAAAAAATCCTATTTGCCCAAAGGGGGATGGAAGTATCAACATAGTTTTGCTTGTATGTAGCTCACTGAGTTTAGTATATTCTTATCCAATCATAAAGGAGTCAACCTATGGATGCCACCAAAAAGAGCCCCGAAGAAGAATTTTTTGCCAAACAAGAAATTGAAAAACGCAAAGCCTTTACTGACAAAATCAAAAAAGAAATGGCTGAAAAAGAAAAAACCCAGCTAAAAAACCTTCATTTTATGCATTGCCCCAAATGTGGCATGGAGCTTCACGCTATTTTATATCGAGGGGTTACGATTGACAAATGTTTCTCTTGCGGTGGAGTTTATCTTGACCAAGGCGAACTAGAAGAGTTAGCGGGTCAAGAGAGTGGTTTTTTGAAAAAGGTTTTACAAGTTTTTGAAAACAAATAACGAAAGGCAACCATGATTTCTCGCGATGATGTTATTAAGGCAGCCAAGCTCGCTAAGCTTCGACTCAAAGAAGAAGAAATTCAAGTTTATACTGAACAGTTGCAAAACATTTTACACCATGTGGAAAAGCTTAACTCACTTAATACGAGTAACATTGAACCCACTTCTCATGCTGTCGATACCCAAGCCATTTTTCGTGAAGACATCGCCCACCCTTGTGATATTTTAGAAAAAGTCTTTGCAGTAGCCCCCGACACCGAAGACCGGTTTTTCCGCGTCCCCAAAGTTATCTAAAGTTTTGAGTCAACCATGGAACTAGCTCACCTCACCCTTTTTGAAATTCATCAAAAAATTAAAGCCAAAGAAATTTCTTGCCAAGAAATAACGGCCGCTCAACTTAAACGTATTGAAAAATTGAATGCACAACTCAATGCGTTTATCACGCTATGCCCAGAAAAGGCCATGGCTAGGGCGCAAGAGCTTGATCAACATTTAGCAAAAAATCCTGCTAGCGATTTGCCCCCACTATTTGGGGTACCCATGGGCCTCAAAGATATTTTCTTAACCGAAGGGGTTCGCACCACCTGTGCTTCCAAGATTCTGGGAGATTATATTCCCCCTTATAACAGCACGGCCGTACAGAAACTTTTAAATGCTGGCATTATTCTCACGGGAAAACTGAACATGGATGAATTTGCCATGGGTTCGAGTAACGAAACTTCACATTTTGGCCCCTGCAAAAACCCATGGGATCTAAACCGTGTTCCTGGGGGAAGCAGTGGTGGTTCTGCATCGGCGGTCAGCTCAGGGATTTCTTATGCTACCCTTGGCACCGACACGGGTGGATCAATCCGTCAACCCGCTAGCCTCACCAGTATTGTGGGTCTCAAACCTACCTATGGTCGGGTGTCGCGTTATGGCGTTATTGCCTTTGCTTCGTCGCTCGATCAAGTGGGCCCCATGGCCAAAGACGTGCGCGATTGTGCTTTAATGTTGCAAACCATTGCGGGCTACGACCCCAAAGATTCCACCTCGGTCAATCAGCCCGTGCCCAACTATCTTGCGGCCTTAAAAAAAGACCTCAAGGGCATTCGCTTAGGTATCCCTCAAGAATATTTTGCCGAAGGGCTGGACCCAGAAATCGAAAAATCCTTGCAACAAGCCTTACAAACTTTGAAAGAACTGGGCGCTACTGTCAAACCTGTTCAATTGCCTCACACCGAATATGGCGTACCCACTTATTATATCTTGGCCCCAGCTGAGGCGAGCAGCAACCTGGCCCGCTACGATGGGGTACGTTATGGTTTTCGTGCTAAAAATATTGAAACCTTGTTGGATTTATATGAGCAATCCAAAACACAAGGGTTTGGCAGTGAAGTTAAACGGCGCATTATGCTCGGCTCTTATGTGCTTTCTGCCGGTTACTATGATGCTTATTATTTGAAGGCCCAAAAAGTACGCACCCTCATTCGACAAGATTTTTTAAATGCCTTAAAAGAAGTAGATGCCCTGGTAACTCCAACCTCCCCCACTTGCGCTTTCAAACTCGGAGAAAAAACCGACGACCCTTTAAAAATGTATTTGTCTGACATTTACACCATTAATGTTAACTTAGCCGGTTTGCCAGGCATGTGCGTGCCTTGTGGTTTTAATTCTCAAAATTTACCGATTGGCATGCAACTCATTGCTGGCCCCTTTGCCGAAGAAAAATTATTTCACGTAGCTTTTGCTTATGAACAAGCCACCGTTTGGCATAAGAGGAGGCCTACGTTATGACGCAATATGAAACCGTCATTGGGCTAGAAGTTCACGCTCAACTCAAAACCAAGTCAAAGATTTTTTGCTCATGCCCAACAACTTTTGGTGAACCGCCTAATAAAAACACTTGCCCAGTTTGTTTGGGGCTACCTGGCGTGTTACCGGTATTGAATAAAACCGCTGTGGAATATGCCATCAAAGCAGGCCTGGCGACTCATTGCAAAGTTCAAAAACGCAGCATTTGGGCCCGCAAAAACTATTTTTACCCTGACCTCCCCAAAGGCTATCAAATTTCCCAATATGAATTTCCTCTTTGTTTAGATGGCTATTTAGAATTTTATGTCAAAGATCAAAAGAAGCGAGTGCAAATTCAGCGCATCCACATGGAAGAAGATGCCGGGAAATTACTACACGACTTTGGCCACCCTGATTCCAGCCATGTCGACCTTAACCGCGCAGGAACGCCCTTGGTGGAAATCGTAAGCAGCCCTGATCTTCGCAGTTCTGAAGAAGCAAGCGCGTATCTAAAACACTTGCGCAATATTTTAGTTTATCTCGATGTGTGTGATGGCAACATGGAAGAAGGCAGCTTTCGCTGTGATGCCAATGTTTCCCTACGACCCGTGGGTTCAGAAAAATTAGGCACCCGTGCCGAATTAAAAAACATCAACAGTTTTAAATTTGTAGAAAAGGCCATCGAATATGAAGTCGCCCGCCAAGAAGCGATATTAAATGAAGGTGGCCGTGTGGTACAAGAAACTCGCTTATTTAATTCTGCCAAAGGCATCACGGAATCTATGCGCAGCAAAGAAGAAGCCCACGACTATCGCTACTTTCCCGATCCTGATTTATTACCACTCATCATCGATGACGCTTGGCTTAAAGAGATTCAAAAGAACTTACCTGAATTGGGTCATCAAAAGGCAGAACGCTTTGAACGCGATTATGCTATTCCCCATTATGATGCCGAAGTTCTAACGGCTGAAAAAGAAGTTGCCCTCTATTTTGAGGAAGTGGTGAAACAATGTGGTGATGCCAAAAGGGCTAGCAACATTATTATGACCGAGATGTTGGGCTTAGCTGCCAAAGGAGAAAAACCTTTTGAGACTATCCCAGCCATTGAACTGGGCAAAGCCATCACCATGACCCTCAAAGGCACCATTAGCGGCAAAATGCTCAAAGATGTGATTTTGGCCATGCACACGGAAAAACAAAGCGCCGAAACCATTGTCAACAAAATGGGTGGCCAACTTTCGGATAGCAGTGCCATTGAAGCCATTATTGATAAAGTCCTAGCTGCCAACCCTGACAATGTTCAACAATACAAATCGGGCAAAGATAAATTATTTGGTTTTTTTGTAGGCCAAGTAATGAAAGAATCCAAAGGCAAGGCCAATCCCCAAGTAGTCAACGATCTGTTGAAGAAAAAATTATTTTGAGCCGAGACAAGGAAGATGAGCGAAAAGCCCGGAGGCGTACCCATAGGTACGTCGAGGACTTTTCGTGAAATCTGACGCAGTCGCAGGCCAAAAGCCGAAGCAAAATGTTAGACACACCACGGACTTGTTAGTAACTAAATGAAAATTCATTTTTTTGAGCAGTATAAAATGTCCTTGAATAAATTAAGTGTACCTATATAATAGATACACGATGAAAGGACTCCTCAACAGTACCGCCAAAGAGAAAGTTTTATTGTATTTAGGTCTACGAGGGGGATGCAGTGGCAGAAGATTGGCCAAGGTTCTAAAAAAAAGCCCCTCGCAGATCTTTAAAGCCTTAAATCAATTGATCAAGGCGGGTATTATCAAGAAAGAACCCTCCTGCACTTTCTATGTCCTAAATCGCCACTACCCTTACTATGAAGAACTTATAAGCATAATCCTCAAGAAAAGCGAGCACCTCCCTAAATCTAACCTTATTATTCCTAAAATCCAATTGAACAGAAAAGTAGACCCCATTGCGGTTTATGAGATTCTGGAATTAAGGAATTCAAACCTATCCTATCCTAAACTTTCAAAGGCCTTAAGTAAATATGATGCTTAATGCCTTGATCAAGATAACAACCCTTTTTAAGAACAACGATATTAATTATTGCGTGATTGGTGGGTTAGCCATGATGCTTTATAATGGAAGGGCTAATACCGTCGATATTGATTTTTATGTCTTAGTTGATGATCTAAAGATTATTAAAAATCTTTTAACAAATCACCAAATACCTGTAAAATCCCGAGGAGAATACCAACTACAAGCCAAAGTCGATGGAGTTCCCATCGATCTTTTATATGCTGACCATTATATAGGATCCGACGTTGTTCATCGAGCCGTCGAAAAAAAACTTGGCGATAAATTCGTAAGAATTGCCACACCTGAAGACATCATTGTTCTTAAAACCCTGGCTAACCGCAGCGTAGATCGTCGCGACATTGAAGAACTACGAGAGTTATTCGGGAAAAAACTTGACGAAAAATACATTCAAAAAACCATCAAGCGTATCAACAAATTATTAAGCTCCTAAAAAGTAGTTAGAAAAGAAGCGCCTATCTTGACCTAGTTCAAATATTAGTCTACATTTGAACTCGTTATGAACAAGCATATTAACATTCATGATGCAAAAACTAATCTTTCCAAATACTTACAATCTCTAAAAGAAGGGGATGTGTTAACGATTTGCAAGCATAATATCCCGGTGGCCGAAGTGCGCCCTATTCCTAAAAAAAAGAAAAACCAACGCCCGATTGGGCTGGCCAAAGGTAAGATTAATATTACTGATGATTTTAATGATCCCTTGCCCGATGAAATTCTAGATTTATTTTATAAAAGCCCTATTTTCCCATCTAAATAATTTAATGAACCTTAAATTTAAAACCCTTGAGTGGAAAAATAATCAGCTGATTTTATTAGATCAACGCAAACTTCCGGCCCAAGAAATTTATCACACTTATCAAACCTACCAAGAAGTGGGCCTTGCCATCAAAGATATGGTGGTACGAGGTGCGCCGGCCATTGGAGTTGCGGCAGGTTATGCCATGGCTTTGGCTGCATTGAAATCTGAAGACCTTCAACAAGCCGCTACTTACTTAAAATCTACGCGCCCTACCGCAGTCAATTTAGCCTGGGCCGTGGAAAGAATTTTAAAACTTAAGCCTAAAAATCTGCAGGTTATTCTCAACGAAGCCAAGGCCATTGAAGCAGAAGACATTGAGATGTGCAGACTCATGGGCAAATGGGGCGCTGAATTGATTGAAAATGGCAAAACCTATCTTACCCATTGCAATGCCGGTGCATTGGCAACGGCAGGGCAAGGAACTGCCCTTTCGGTATTTTATGAAGCCAAACGCCAGGGAAAAACTTTTCAAGTGATCTCGAGTGAAACCAGGCCTTATTTACAAGGGGCTAGGCTCACCTGCTGGGAGCTTTCTAAAAATGGAATTCACACCTCACTGATAACCGACAATATGGTTGCCCATTTGATGAAGCTTGGGAAAATTCACGGGGTCTTTGTGGGCAGCGACCGCATTGCAGCCAATGGTGATGTGGCCAATAAAATTGGCACCTATGGGGTGGCAACCTTAGCCAAGGCCCATGCCATCCCATTTTATGCCGTGGCACCTACTTCTACGATTGATCTAAAAACCCCTAGTGGAGAACAGATTATTATCGAAGAACGACACCCCGAAGAAGTCACCCATCTTAATGGCATCCCCATTGCCCCCGCAGAAATAAACGTCTTCAATTATAGTTTTGACGTCACCCCTCACGAACTGCTAAGCGCCATCATTACTGAAAAAGGAGTTGCAAAAAAACCGTTTTCAGAGAAACTACAAGGATGGCTCAAATGACTCAAAAAGAAAAAGTAGGCGGTGTCCCTAAAGTCGATAAAATATGGCTCGATGGCAAGATGGTGCCCTGGGATGAAGCCAAAGTTCATGTGCTCACTCACACCTTGCATTATGGCTTGGGCGTTTTTGAGGGCATCCGCTGCTATCAGCGGCCAGACGGCAAAAGTGTGATCTTTCGCTTGCGTGAACACATTGACCGGCTTTATGACTCTGCCCATATCCTCTTAATTAAAATCCCCTTTTCTAAAGAAGAAGTGATCGAAGCCTGTAAAGAAATTTTCCGAGTTAATAAACTCAAACATGGTTACTTAAGACCTTTAGTTTTCTTGGGCGATGGGGCCATGGGCCTACATGCGGTGCATAATCCCATTCGCGTGGCCATTATCGCTTGGGAATGGGGGACTTATTTGGGCGATGAAGGTGTTAAAAATGGGATTCGCGCTAAAGTTTCGAGTTTTACCCGCCATCATGTGAATGTCACCATGACCAAAAGTAAAGCGGTGGGTAATTATATCAACTCCATCTTAGCCAAACGCGAAGCCATGCTGGCTGGCTATGAAGAGACCATCATGCTCGATACGCAAGGCAATGTAAGCGAGTGCAGTGGTGAAAATCTCTTCTCGGTTAGAAAAGGGATTGTCAAAACTCCCCCCATTACTAGCGCACTAGAAGGCATCACGCGTGATTCGGTCATTCAATTGCTCAAGCGAGAAAAAATTCAAGTGATTGAAACGAATCTTACTCGCGATGAACTTTATATCGCTGATGAAATCTTTGTAACCGGCACCGCCGCAGAGATCACGCCTATTCGTGAATTAGATGATCGTATGATTGGGAGTGGGAACCCTGGCACTATTACGAAAAAAGTTCAGGCTTTATTTAAAGAAGCAAGTCAGGGGGCTGCAACACCATTCCCCGAATGGCAGGAAGTCGTCTAATTAACCCAATTCACCCAAGCTTTCCTCAACCCGCGCTCCGCTCCTCGTATTCGCGCTTAAAAAACGTTGGTTTGTATGAAGTTAGTGTATTCCCTCCGGTCATACCCTAACTTCAACAAACCATACGCTTTTTAAGCGCTCATGACTCGTCGCTCTCGCGCAAAGGGTTTCGTAAAGCTTGGGTGAATTGGGTTAATTAGACTTAGTTACAATCGCTGCGAAAGAATTTCTTTAAAACCGGATTGCCCTCTTCGACGAAACGTTCAACTGTTTCTTCCGCTTCTAAGTAAGGGCCACGCAGATTGCTAATGCTAATGGGTTTGGTATTTTTTAGCATGATCACTTGTTGGCGAGCATTGGGTAAATAAAGTGCACCGTATTTTTGTTGAAAAGGCGATGGCTCTAAGGCCCGAGGCACATAAACTCCACCGCAAGACAAAGTGCCTTGCGATTCTTGGGCCATTTCTTTGCAAGGGTTTGTAGCTGGAACCGAGGCTACGGTTTCTTGCTCAAGTTCACTTGAATCTTCTAGGTCATCCACATTTAAAATTTTTAGGTCCATATGTTTCACAAAACCCCCTTCATTCTCTGGTCCCCCTAATAATAAGACACAGCAATTATCATACCAGTTACCCTAAAAGTTTTAAGTGAAATGGGTTTGTTTTATCTAATAATTTTAGATAGTTATAATTTGATGAATCAAATGGAGATACAAAAAGCTAATTGTACAAGAATCCGAGCCTTTGAAGAGTCAAAGATTTGACATTTGTGGAGTCCCAACCCACCCAGCCTATTGCAATAAGATGGCATTGAAGCTTTAGTTAAATTTAATCAAAAAAGATTATGGCAATTTGATAAAATGAAGTCTTCTTTTAGGCGATGTCGTTTGGCATCGGCTATCATCCTTTTTTCGTCTTCCGTGAGGTTTTTTAAGAATTGGTAACGACGCTGGCAATTGCCAATCAATTTTTTGGAATCGATTCTTCCACTTCTCCGAAGAAGCTGTTTCAAATCATCCCAGTCATACCGACTTGATTGTATTTTTTCTAAAAACCTTTGGGGATCAAAGATATCGCGAACATTCCAGAACTTAGTCACAGTAAGAGCACGGATCAAGTTGGCAATAAAGGGTTTCTCCGCAGCCTGAGCAAGATCATAAAGGTCCCGTGATCTAACGCGCTGGGCGGCTGCTCGAATTTTCTCTGCCAGCAGTTCCTCAAATTGCAAACAAGGAACAGAAAATGGAGAAAACTCAAGATACTTAAAATAAGCCTGCGCCTTGAGTGGCATCGAGACAAGAGGTAAAGAAGGTGTTTCTCTAAGGCTGATTTCCAATTTAAAAAAAGCTTCATGCCAATCATGACGATAACGGATTACTGCACCACAGGCAGATTGATCATCGGTCACATAAAAATCTTTCACTGCTACATTAAATTGAATTCCATAAGCCGACTTCCTTAAATTTTGGACCACTTCGAGAATAAGGTCATCTGGATTTGTTTTCTGGTCTATTCTTGTAAAATCCAGATCAAGGGAAAATCGGGTTTCTTTCCCATAGATACATTTACGAAGCGCTGTACCCCCTTTAAACGCAAGTTTCTTTAGAATTTGAGTTTCTTCAAAAACTTTTAAAACATAAGTTATGTGTAATTTCCCTTTCAGCTATTTCAAGAGGAACTTGTGCTCCATTAGCAAACATATCCGCATAACGTTGTTCCATCATACAATTTGAATCTCCCCTATAAGCTCTTGCTGAGGGACATTAATTACCAGGTTCCAATCTTTATTATGGCTACCCTTTATTCCCCATCTGCTCGGTTCACCCAAAAAGGCCGGGTTTCTTGCGACTTGGCTTTTGAGATAATTTTGAAGAGCTTTGCTCAGCTTGACTTTGAACATTGCCGATAAATAGGCAAATCTCCTAGACAAGGCAGTGTTATTCATTTTTTTGAGATAATCGAGCAATTTGGAACTATTAAGGCCTTTTCTTGCCTCAAATAGAACTTGCGCACTAGCCTCAATACCACCCACCAGATCTGGCCGGTCTAAGGCATCCAAAACAGTGCGTTCTAGATCCGAAATTTTTACCTTTTCACCAAAAAGGGTCGTCTCTTCAAATCCAAAAAATCTTTTCTTGGAGAGAGTAATAAATTCAAAGCGGACATTTTTAATCTCAAGAGGCCTCTTCAATCGTGTGGCAGAAATATGAATAACCGATGGAATTTGAGTCAGCAAGCCATAATGAATACAGGCAATGCGATACGCAAAAAAATAAGGTATGCGAAGAAGTCTTGCGATAAAATAAGGATTCATCTCGGGAATACCTTTGGACCCACGATTCGCTCCAATGAGTAAATAATGGCCTCGCAAGAGGCGCTCTAACCAACCCTTCTTAGATA
This sequence comes from Deltaproteobacteria bacterium, assembly GCA_016183235.1. Lineage (NCBI taxonomy): Bacteria > Pseudomonadati > Myxococcota > Myxococcia > Deltaproteobacteria bacterium. The sequence continues at coordinate 42,115 of JACPFA010000008.1, read as the reverse complement.
AAACATGGGCCAGTTTTCTTGCATAGACCGATGAGCACCGGAGACGTTGGCTGATTTCCCTCAAACTGATGATCTGCTTCTTTTCCCATTCAAGAGCCAAAATGAGGTCCGATTCCCGTTTTGAGAGGGTCCTGTTACTCATGCTATTCATATATCATAAAGTTACTAATTTAGTAACAAAATAATGCCTAATTATAAATACTAATTTTTATGATGAGAATAATTGATCCATCAACATTGATGATTCACTTCAGGGCGAGAACAAAGCTGTTCTAATGAGTTTTGAATATTTTTTTTAAGCTCTTTTGAAATGCCTCTTACTTCTTTAGCCTTTTTATATTTGTTGATGGCGGTGGGATAATTTTTTGCAGCTTCTTCTAATAACCCCGGCCAATAATGTGCCTCTGCTGCCAGATTAGAGTAAAACCCTGTGTCAAAGCTAATGGCCTTGGCAAATAGGTCTTTGGCTGGTTCATTTTTCCCTAAGTCTTTGTTCAAACGACCCGCATGGTAATAGGCTAAGAAAAGATAATTTTTATGGCAGGGATTTTTTTGACAAAAATCAGCTAACTCTAAAAAACTTTGAATGCCTTTGGTTCGATCTTGTAATTCATAAGTCCGTGCTTTTTGAAATTTAAATTCAGGATTATTGGGGAACTCTTTTTCTAAATTTTGGATAAAATTAAACGCAAGGCTCGCATTTTTTTCATAGTCTAAATAAATATTAAACAAGGCATACTTTGTATCCCAAACAAAAGGATGGTTCCCACCCAATGCTTTGTTGAGTTCGCTTAAGCCTTGGCTGCGGCTCCCCTTAATCCCCAACAAGCCTCGAAAAGACCTGGCACCACTGGGGATATTATCGGCTAAATAATGAAAACCACCTAAACTCAATAAGGCATCCACTCGACTAGGATCCTTTTTAACCGCCTTTTCCAAATGTTTTTGACACTTTTTGGCCGTAAGCACGGCTTTCATCCAAGAACCTACATCCGAATATTTGCGACCTAAAAACAAATAACTTTGCCCTAAATCAATGAGCTTATCGACATTTTCTTGATCTTTATCCCAATAATGAAAGGCCTTGTCGTTGGCTTTTTCTAATAAATCAACCATCTCTTTTTGGGCAGCCCGCCCCTGCCCTGTTAATGCAGCTTTCCAGTCTAAAATATTCCCCTTAATAAAGTACCCATTAGGATCATCGGGTGCACTTTGAATATACGACTCAATCACTCTTAAGGCCGATGCATAATTCCCCTGGAAGGCTAAATGATTGGCTTCGGCCAATCGAGGGTCCCAATTTTTCGCCCAAGTTTTAACCCCCATCAAATTAAAGAGAATTAATATCCATACCCAACGCTTAAAATTCATAGCTGCTCCTTAATGCTTTTGGCTAATTGTAAAGAAACACGAGCCACTTTGGCAAGTGCGATAGGATCCGCTGCTTGAATACCTTCAATACTGCCAAAGGTTGTTAAGAGTTTTTGCATACGTTTAGGCCCTACTTGCCTAATATCTTTAAGCTGCGATTTCATTCCTGTATTATCCCGTAATTGACGATGATAAGTAATCCCAAAGCGATGGGCTTCATCACGGATTCTTTGTAATAAATGCAATTCAGGGCTGTTGTTTGCTAAGACAACGGGATTAAGCCGATTGGGCAAAAAAACCCGTTCTTGGGTTTTAAATTTTTTACCTTTTTTCTCTTTGATTCGACTTTTAGCTAACCCCACCACATCAATATTAATGATATTTAATTCCTTGAATAACCTCAAAGCAACATTGAGTTGAGCCTTGCCGCCATCCATAATGATCAAATCAGGCAAACTCCATTTTGAGTCGCTAGGATGCTGAATGATATTTTGAATTCGCCGCTGTAATACTTCATAAAGCATGGCAAAATCGTTAGCCTGATCAACGGTTTTAATTTTGAACCGGCGGTAGCCTTGTTTATAAGGTTCACCCTCCACAAAAGTTACCATCGAACCTACAGAATCTTGCCCCTGAAAATTAGAGATGTCGTAACATTCAATGGCCCGTGGCAGATTTTTTAAATTTAAGGCTTGTTTTAAGTTTTCTAAAATGAGTTCAACATTCGATTGCCTTTGCTGACGTTGCATCAATTGTGTTTTGGCGTTTTTTTCTGCCAATTGTACCATTTTTAATTTTTCACCTTTTTGCGGCAATCGCAATTGAACTTTTAAACCTGCCCGTTCTGATAACAAATCAGCCAATGCACCAACATCGGCTGGTAAGCGAGAAAACAATAAAATGGGTGGAATAAATTTTGTCTCACCATAGTATTGCACAACCACCTTTGACAAAAATTCTTCATCGGGTTCATAAACTTTTAAGGGAATAAAATGAGTGTCGGCTAACTTTCCGGCTCGAATCATCATGATGCAAATAACCACTTGGTTTTGCTGCCGGTCATAACTTAACACATCCCAATCGTAGTCTTGGTGTGAAACGACTTTTTGTTTTTCTAAAGTACGTTCAATGTCTTTTAGCAAATCGCGAAGCCTGGCTGCTTCTTCAAAATTTTCTGCCTCAGCGGCTTGGAACATTTGTGCCTTCACGTTATTTTTAAGTTCTTGATCTCGACCATAAAGAAATAATTTTACTTGTTGAATCATCTCGGCATATTTTGCTTGAGAAACATAACCCACACAGGGCGCATCACATTTTTTAATTTGATACATAAGGCAAGGCCTACTGCGATTGGCAAAGTCATGGTCTTGGCAGGTGCGCAGGCGAAAGTGCTGCCCCACAAATTCAACCACCGATTGGCAGGCATAAGCACTGGAATAAGGTCCAAAATAAAGGGTCCCGTCTTTTAAAATTTTGCGTGTCTTATAAAGGCGAGGAAAGGGGTGCTGCACCGACAAGGCCAGACTAACGTAAGATTTGTCGTCTTTTAAAAAGAAATTATATTTGGGTTGATATTTTTTAATGTAGGTATTTTCAAGCAGCAATGCTTCTTTTTCATTGTCGGTGACGATAAAGTCAATGTCGGCCACCTTGGCCATCAAATATTTAATTTGATACCGATCACCGGCTTGTTTTAGAAAATAACTTTTGACCCGATCTCGCAGTGAAGTCGCCTTACCAATGTAGAGAAGATGCCCCGCCTTATCTTTCATCAAATACACCCCTGACGAACGAGGGAAGTTTTTTATTTTTGTGTGCAAATCTTGTGGCATTTTAAGCATCCTACCCAAATTTGTTGACATTGAGCAATGGCACGCCTTATTCTAGACCACCTTAACCCCTTGCAAAAAGGTTTTTTATGAAAATATTTTGGTTATGTTTGTTGACTGTATTGTTCATCATTGTTCCACTTACCAATTCCCACGCTGAAAACAAAATCTCCATGTCCCTTGTGGCTTCAAACGGCATTGATCAAGAACTACCCCTGCAAATTTTTCAGGGAAAGCCCTGGCATGCCAACCCAAAGGCTCAATACGTCAAAGTTCACCTCTACCCCGACGAAAGTTTTCCTTTTAAAAAAATTGAGGTTATTCCCTGCAATGGTGAATGGAATGACAGTATAGTTGTTTATCGTAATTTTGATGAAGGCAGTTGGGAACTAACTAAGTTAAAGCCTACGGTTGAATCCAATTATCCTTTCACTGCACGCTCTCTCACTTTTAATTTCAGAAAAAACGCGCCACTCTGTCTTAAGGCCATCAAAATTTACAAAGAAAAGGAAGATGCGGCCTCGCTCTATACCTTTGAAGTGCCTCGAGTCGTAAAAGGCACGGCCTTAGCTAGCCATACCTACGACCAAAATTATGATGTGATGAATCTCTTTGATTCTCGTTTTGAATATGCGTGGTCAACAGCAAAAATAACCACTGGTGTTTCTTTGCGCTTTAATTTTGACCAAGGTGAAACGGTTGAAAAATTGAGAATATGGAATGGCTACCAACGCTCGGACATTCATTGTTTCTCCAATGCCCGCGTTAAGACTTTTTTATTGGAAGGTGACAATGGCTATCATGAGACCGTCACTTTAAAAGATATTATGGGTTTCCAAGATGTTGCCTTACCAAAACCATTTACTGGCAAAGAACTAACCATGACTGTTCAAGAGGCCTACCCCGGCAAACAATACCAAGACCTGGTGGTTAGCGAATTGCGGTTTTTTGATGGCAAAGGGTGGTTTATGTTAAACCCCTTGCAAAATATTCAGCGTTTAAACCAATCGAATGCAAATTCTTTCACCCAAGCAGGGGTGGCTGAAATTTTGAACAACGACTTAATGGGTGCCGAAAAAGGCTCAAAGGGCTTTGGCAATTGGAACCTAAGGTTACGCAGCGATGGCAGTATGTTCATGGATGGTTTATCAGAAAAGGGTGCTAATTACCTCGATTTTTATGCCCTCGGTAATTACGAGGTGATTAAATCTCAAACCAACCAACTTGATCTTAAGATCTTTGGATTTTTAAAAACCACCAAAACGCCAGTTGAAATGGATTGTAATGGCTGTGGCCGCGATTGCAATCTCAATAAAGATCCAGCCCTACAGCAATCTATTTTTATTGACTACATTACCTTGAAAAAGATGGGGGCTCAATATATCGTCACTCACACCAAGCCTCAACAACGAATCACCTTTAAACAATTGGAACTCAAACTGGAGTAATTTGTGACACGAAAATTTTTTAGCCAATTTGCAATAAGTCTATTTTTCTTACTTACTCCGCTGACGGGTTTTGCTGAAGTCGTAAGCACTAAAATTCTGTGGCAATATATTGGTAAATTGCCTGCTGTCAAAATTTATGAACCTGCGGCGGGGCGCCCCATCACTGTGTGGGAAACTCAATCGGTTAAAAATTTAAGCTTAGCCCCCGTGGGAAAAGAAATTAGCGATTCCACTTTAAGATTAATCCCCGGTAGCACGACCACATTTATTTTAGTGATGCAAAATCCGACGAATAAAACCTTTCATTTTTTTGCTGCCCCTCACTACGTTAACCCCCCTGAATTTTCTCTAGGTTTTAAATTTAAATGCCTATGTATCAACCATATCTTTAAAGTAGGCCCCAAAGAAGTATGGTATCGAGTGGTTGAACTCAACCTAGCCAAAGAATTTGTTGGCAATCACCTCGACATTACTCATTCCATTATTGAGGTCGATGCCAACCGGCCACCCCCCAATATGACCTCAAGCCACAACCATGAATAAAATTTTCGTCGCGTTGCTCTTATTTTTTATTCCTGTTGCCGTTTGGGCGCAGACTAAAGGTTTAGATAACAACCCCTTAGTCGAAGTAAAGCAAATCATTCCCGACATTGTACTTGATATTCGTTATGCCACCCCTAACAATTTTTTGAAACAAACAGTTTACCCTGAACCCGTAGCTTTTTTGCGAAAAACTTCGGTTGAAAAATTAAAAGTTGCTGCAGAAATTTTACGAACTCAAGGCTATCGCATCAAACTTTTTGATGCCTACCGCCCTCTCACCGTTCAAAAAAAGATGTGGGCGATTATGCCCAACTCCCGTTATGTCGCTAACCCCAGCAAAGGATCCGTGCACAATAGGGGCGGTGCAGTTGATTTAACCCTGGTAACCCTCGATGGCAAAGATGTTGAGATGCCCTCGGAATATGATGAATTTAATGAAAAGGCCCATCATGGGTACCCCATGGCAAGTGACTTAGCTAAAAACCATGTGGCCATTCTAAAAGAGGCCATGCTGAAGGCCGGGTTTAAGTCTATTCCCACCGAATGGTGGCATTATAATGACCCTGAGGCTAAAGCCTGGCCAGTCTTAGACAAGTAACTCTTGAATGATAAGGTCGGCTTGCTGGCGAGTAGAAACACCACTGTGAATAGTAAGATTAGGAATTTTGCCAGAGGCCAAGACTTTTTCAACGGCTTTTTCAAGGGCAATGCCGGCGGTTTTTTCACCGATTTCTTTGAGCATCAGCGACCCACTTAAAATTGCGGCAATCGGGCTTACCGTGCCTTTGCCATAATCTTTGGGGCTTGAACCATGAATGGGCTCAAACATCGAAGTGCCTTCGGGGTTGATACAACCGCTAGCCCCCACTCCCATGCCACCAAATAAACTCGCGGTTAAATCAGTGATTATATCGCCAAACATATTACCCGTGACAATAATATTAAACCACTCGGGCGAACTGCTCACCAGCAGTGGGCCATTGAGGGCATCAATATGTTGATAATGTATTTTTACATCAGGATATTCGCTCTTACCCATGGCCTCAAAACGTGGTTGCCACAGGCTTGCAAAAACGTTGGTCAGCACATTGGATTTGCCACCCAACACCACGGGGTAATCTTGGCCCGTTTCAGATTTTTTGCGACGAGCTAGTTCAAACGCATAGCGGTTTACTCGATCGACCTGCAAATCAGTATATTCCATGATTTGGGTCGCATAAACCACAGCACCTGCTTGATTTTTTTTAACTTCACCTTTGCCGGTGTAAAGATCACTGGTACCTTCTCGCACTACAATGAGCTCATAGCCATCCGGCAAACTGGGATGTAACTTTTTAATCGGAACATCTACGCCCTTATATAATTTTGCGGGGCGTAAATTGACATATTGATCTAAATCAAAACGAATTTTTAATAAAATCCCCTGCTCCACTTCACCTTTGATCAAATGAGGATGACCAACGGCACCAAAAACAATGGCATCATGATCTTTCAACTCACATACCACAGAATCGGGCAGCAATTCCCCTGTTTTGACATAATGCTCGCCCCCATGAGGATAATGTGTGGTCGTATACTGCAATCCAAATTTTTTGGCTAAAACCTCTAAAACCCGCATTTCCTCGATCACAACTTCTTTACCAATAAAATCACCGGGCATGATTGCTAATCGATAAATCTTTCCCATATGAACGCCTTGTAAATCATCAATTGTTGATTTTATCAAGGAGTAATGCCTCAGTTTTAGGGGCCTTAGCTTTCCTCAACCCGTGCTCCGCTCCTCGTATTCGCACGTTTGTTTAGAAGCTTGTCCCGAGGTTTTACGAGGGATCTCCTTGTTCGTAGGAGATCCTTCGCTAAGGCTCAGGACAGGCTTCTACAAACCATATGTTTTTTAAGCGCTCATGACTCGTCGCTCTCGCACAAAGGGTTTCAGAAAGCTAAGGCCCCTAAAACTGAGGCATTACATCAAGACTCTGATGAGAGTTACGCCTTGACCCTACTCTTAGCCTCAAGTAGAAACTCGCATGCTCTATTTATTTAAGCGGCACCGCTTTCCCACCAAGGCACTTTTACGGGAAGCTCTAGTTTTAACCTTTGCCCTGCCGGCGGCTCTCTTAGAACCTTGGCTGGCACCGAGTCTAAAGCTTGAAACCCTCCATCGTGATAAAAAAAATTATGGATTGCTCTACTTAACTCTATTTCAAATGGAAGCCTTACGGCTTGCTTCTTTACCCAGTTGGCTAGGCAAAAATTTATTTTTAGCAAGTTATGGTTTGTTAGTTCGCTACAAAACAAAAAACGGAAAACTGCTGCGCGGCTTTCGAACGTTACGCAGCGATACTGATCAACGAGTGTTTTCTATCTTTGGAAATTTTTTCACCCATGATTATTTTCAACTTGCTGATGCCCGCATCAACAAAAACCCTCATTTAATACACATTCAACTCAAGACCATTTACAATCAAGCCAATTTAGATTTGAAGATCAAGTTTGACCACCCTACTACCGCTCTTCCTAAAGGAAGCCTTTTTAAAAATGAAAAAGAGGCCAAGCTTTTGGGCGATCTCCCAAACTACTATTTAAATTATGAACGAGAAACTCACTCCATGATTGTCATTCCTATGGAACGCCCCCAATGGCGCACCCAATTTGTACCTACCGAAATTATTCGTTGTAGTTTCTTTAATCAAGAAGGTTTCAACACCAGCCGGCCTATTCTTTTAAGCTCAGTTTATGCTCATGATATAGAATGCTTGTGGAAAGCCGGAATGTGCGAGGCCGTTAATCGCGGAATTTTTTGACCGCATCATCAATAGCATCGGCCCATTGTAAAACTTGCAGAACGGCTTGATCAGAAACATAGGGCATGCCTTGGCCGTGGAGGCGGTTTAAAAAACATTGAAAATCTCGCAAAAAAAGCCCTTTGGTTTCTTTTTTAAGAGGTGAAATTAATTTGTCACCCTTAACTGTTGTTAAACAAACTTGTTGGAATCTCGTAAGGTCTTTTCGCCGCTGATAATGAAGATTGAGTTTAGAAATTTTTTGCGAAATAAAATCAACTTTTAAATCAAAGCCATCCTGGGTTTCGCTATAATCAATTGTTTGAAGGTGAGCCATATGGTCTAAATCAAACAGGACATGCAATCTCCCAACACACAAATGCCCTACACTCCCTTGTCGATAAGCTTGTTCTACCCAACCTTGTAAATCGCCCCCCGCTTCTAAATTAATGGCTGCGATGGCTTGTGTCTTACATTGATTTTTAAGCCAAGCATGGTTTTGCGTCAAAAGACCGATCTGCTCCACCTGAAGTACTCGATGATGTTGATGTGCTAATTCGAATAACTCGCTACCTTGGGCATGGGTTAAGCATAGGGGAAACTCTACTAAGACATGCTTGTTTGCCTGCAAAGCAGCACGAGCAAATTCATAATGAGTTTTATTTTCGGTAGTTAAAATAATGGCATCAACAGCTTGTGAACTTAAAGCATCTTCAAAAGTCATATTGCCCATTTCTCGCCTAGAAACGGTGCCTACTAATTGACAATCATTGCACGATTGAAGGTCGCGCAGCCTTGCTAAACCTGCTCGCCCTAAACCCACAATAACAATGCCTAGTTTATTTTTCATTCTAAAAAACTTAAGCAGGCATCGATGTTTTTTAGCTGTTCTTTCCATTGGGCCAGAGTTTTAGTGGCGATGGTTTGGGTGATGGCTTCAATGGCTAAAGGGTCGTCGTTTTTGATATGAGTGAGGCCAATATTTTTCAAAAATGTTTGATAAAATTTGGGCTCGATGGCCGCAACTACCAGGCGTTTGTGATCGAGGGTATGATAGATGTGATAACGGGCCAGCCCCCCTGAAAGGATGGGGATGAGATGTTCGGCCCCGGCTAAATAGGCTTGCATAAACTGCATGCCTTCCAAAATGCTGCTATAAACATGTTTGGCTTTGCGTTTTTTGGCAGGTTCAAAAAGACCACTCAAAACTTGAAGGGCGAGTAAATATCCACCTGCCAAATCAGCCAATTGTAGCGCTGGGATTTTATTAGAACTCGCATCATAAAAATATTGGTACACCCCCGATTCCACCAAAAAATTTAAATCATGCCCCGCCTTTTCAAATTGGGCGCTCCCTTGTGGATAACCGGTCATGCTAAAATAAAGCAGCTTCGCATTCCATTTTTTTACCTGCTTAAAACCAAAACCCAAACGTTCTAACACCCCAGGGCGAAAGCCCTCTAACATTACATCCGCTTCAGCAATAAGCTTGCGCACTTTATTTTGATCTGTCTTATTTTTTAAATCAGCGGTTAAAAATTTTTTACCCTTTCTTAACCAATCAAAGGGCGAATATTCCGTAAGCAAGGGATCCGAGGTGGGCGGCAGCACACAAGTGACCTTTGCGCCCATTTGAGCCAGGATTGAGCTGGCGAAGGGGCCAGGAAGCAATCGGGAAAAATCCACAATTCGTATATTTTTTAATGTCTTCTTAAAGGGGGTTCGTATCCCTTGACTTGAAGCGCTATTCTTCATAAATCCTCACCTATGATGATTCGATTGGGTTGTCCTGCTTATCTTAATTCTAAGGCCTTAGTTTATGGCCTTGATCCAAACCAATATTCTATTAGCTTTGATACCCCAAGTTCGCTACAAAAAAAATTGGCCCAAGGTGAAATTGATATTGGGCTTTTACCCGTGGTGGCTTATCTAGAAAATCCTGTTTTAAAGATTTTACCCGGCATGGGCATTTGTTCACGAGGCCCTGTGCAAAGCGTGGGACTCTTTCCAACCTCCCCTAAAATTAATCTATTAAATGTTAAAAAAATGAAGCTTGACCCCGCTTCTTTGACTTCTCGAAAATTATGCCAAATTTTGCTGACCCAAAATCATGGTAGAAGTTTTAATGAAATTTCTTGGGATGAACCCAAGGATTTCGAAATGGAATTACTCATTGGCGACACCTGTCTAACTCAGAGCGAATCTACACGCATGATTGATTTGGGAGAGGCTTGGCAACAATGGACCCAAAAACCATTTGTTTATGCCTGTTGGATGACTCACCTAGATCATTTATCACACGTGGTCGCTGATTTGCACGCTGCCCTTGCGCAAGGCTTAAAAAATCTTGAAAAAATTGCCCACACCCAAAAAATCATTAGACCCGAGCTTGCCTGGAAATACCTTACCCAAAACATCTATTATGAGCTTGGCAACCACGAACTTGATGGTTTAAAGACTTTCTTTCAATACATTAAGAAAATGGAGCAAACCGAACATGACCATCCCATCGAATTTGTCGCATAAGATTGAAGCGGGCGAAAGAATTTCATCCGAAGAAGCCTTGGCTTTATTTAAAGAAGTCGATCTCATGACCTTGGGGCAATGGGCTAATCAATTGAATCAACGTAAAAATCAAGATGTGATTAGTTATGTGGTAGACCGTAACATCAATTACACGAATGTCTGTGTGCTACGTTGTAAGTTTTGTGCCTTTCGGGCAGACAAAGGCGCAACGAATAGTTGGGAACACACCCATGCAGAAATTGATGAAAAGATCGAAGAACTCTTAAAAGCAGGTGGCACTCAAATTCTGATGCAAGGCGGGCATCATCCCGATTTTAAATTAGACTACTACTTAAACTTACTCTCTCATATTAAAGCAAAATATCCTCAAGTTACGATTCACGCCTTTAGCCCACCCGAGCTGCATCATATTGCGAGATTATGTAAACTTTCTTATCAGCAGTTACTTTCCGAATTAAAAAAGGCGGGTCTCGACAGTATCCCCGGTGGAGGGGCTGAGATTTTAAATGATAAAATTCGTCGGGAATTATCTGCCGGCAAATGCAGTGCGGCTCAATGGTTAGAGGTATGCGAGACCGCACATCAATTGGGCATTCAAGGTTCGGCCACCATGATGTTTGGCCATATTGAAACGCTTGAAGATCGCATCCAACACATGAATTTACTGCGCACCTTGCAAGATCGCACTCAAGGTTTTTTTGCATTTATCCCTTGGACCTTTGTGCCAGGAAATTCTCCGCTTAATCTTGCTTCAGTAGGTGGCCACGATTATCTTAAAACCTTGGCTGTTAGTCGAATCTTTATGGACAACTTTAAAAATATCCAAATAAGCTGGTTAACCCAAGGGATTAAATTAGCCCAAGTCGCTATTTATTTTGGCGGCAATGACATGGGATCCACCCTGCTGGAGGAAAATGTAGTACGCAGTACCGGGGTTGGTAATAAAACGACGGTGGACGAACTTTGTCGCGTGATCACCCAAGCTGGAAAAATCCCCCGCCAACGTAATACCTTTTATCAATACCTCCATAACTAAGGAGGACATAGTCTACTACACATCTGACTTCGGCTCATGGCCTACGACTGCGTCAGATTTCACAAAAAATTCATCGACGTAGCTTAGGCTACGCCTCCAAATTTTTTGCTCATCTTCCTTGTCTCGGCTCATGATCCTGTGTCATATGTGCAGTAGACTATGTCCTCCTTAGTAAGGCATGTTGTGAACTCCTTAGTCTTTGCCAAATTTTTAAAGAATCCTCAGCAAGCTATCGTTGAAGATGCTGCTGTATGGGTGCAAGGCGATTCTATCAGCTATGCAGGACAAGCGGCTGGCTTACCTTCAAAAGCTCACCAAGAAAAAAATCGAGTTCATCTCAAAAATTTTGCCATCTTTCCTGGATTAGTGAATGCGCATTGTCATTTAGAATTAACCCTAGCAAAACCTTTGCCCTATCCAGGTTCTTTCACCGAATGGATTCGAGTTTTGCTTGAAACAAAAAATAATTTTAGCACCAAAACTTGGCGCAACAATATTCAAAGGGGGATTGAGCAAAATTTAGCAGCCGGGGTTACCACCCTAGGAGATCACGCCAGCTTTAACAGTGATTTTGAGGCCCTTTTACGAATGCCTTTTCGAGGTAGAATTTTTTTGGAAAATTTAGGAGTTATTCCTGAAATTGCTGAAAGCATTTACCATCAAACCCAACGATTAGCTCAAGAATATGAAAAAAATACTTCGCTTTTGACGTTTAACCCTTCCCCTCATTCTGTTCATGCCTTAGACCCTTTGGTTTTAAAAAATTTCAAAGATCAAAATCACAAACTTCTTTCTATTCATTTGCTGGAAAGCGCCGCAGAGCGCGACTATTTTGAAAAAAATGCGGGTGAATTATTTCAGTTTATTGTTGAAAGGGGGGTGTACCCTACTCCCTCTCATTCAAGCCCCATCGCAACGCTCGCCGAGTTGGGGATTTTAGATCACCCCCTGATGGCAATTCATCTTAATTATATTAATGATGCCGATTTAGCCCTATTGGCTCAGAAGTCTATTCCGGTTATCCATTGCCCCTTGAGCCATGAATATTTTCATCATGACCCATTCCCCTTAGAAAAATTATTGAAGCGAAATATTACGCTAGGCTTAGGCACCGATAGCTTAGCCAGTAGTCGAAATCTTTCAATGTTAGAAGTACTACGCAGTATGAAAGAAAAATACCCGGCACTTTCTGAAGAAGATATTTTTATAATGGCAACAAAAAATGGCGCTAAGGCCCTACAACTGGGACATGAGATCGGCTCGCTTGAAGCAGGCAAAAAGGCCGACCTCATCGGTGTTTCTGTTGATGACAGCCAAGACCCAATGCACAGCCTGTTTCAAAGTGAATCGGTTGACTTTTCGATGATCAATGGGAAAATTCTTTTGCCTGGGTCATCATGGATCCCCCGGCTTCAGACCGGGGGATGACATTTGTTTAATCCCTTTTTTATTTATTTTCTAACTTATTCTTCAATTTAGCACGGTTGGAATAGGCTTCAGAATCGTTGGGATTGAGCTCAATGGCCTTGCTTAAATCATCAATGGCCTTTTGATACTGTTTCATGTCTTCATAAACCAGTGACCGATTAAAATAGGCATCGGCATATTTAGGATCTAACATAATGGCCTTGGTGTAATCTGCAATTGAAGGGGCCATCTGACCCAAGATGTGCCTTACTAAGGCGCGATTATTGTAAGCTCGAACAAATTTAGAATTTAGTTCAATGGTCTTATCATAATCAACCAAGGCTTGATTATATTGTTTAAGTTTGTGGTAAATCAGACCCCGTTGATAATAGGTATCGTAAACCTTTGAACCCAAATCTAAGGCCTTGTTGATATCGACAAGAGCTTCTTGTTGTTGACCCGAATAATAATAAACAATACTGCGGTTGTAGTAAGCATTGATATATTTTGGATCGTATTGAATCGCTTTAGAATAATCGGTGATAGCTTCAGGGTAGCGTTTACCATCATGATGAACTAGGCCGCGATTATAGTAGGCAATGGCATAATCGGGCTTTAATTCAATGGCCTTGGAATAATCGGATAAGGCCTCTGGCATTTTACCCATATCATAATAAGTCACACCTCGATTGAGATAGGCCACAGGATCTTTGGGATTAAGCTCAATCGCTTTATTATGATCCCTCAAAGCCTCATCTAATTTACCTTGGGCTTGGGCACTTACTTGAAACGACGCCATGGCAAACAAAACAGCTAAAACAATACGATGGATTCTTATCATGGTTCACTCTCTTTCTTAATATTTTGCTAACTTTTTTAAGGACCGTAAGTGTTAAAAATACCCCCAAGTTCAAAAAAACTCCACAAAAATTTTAAATCTGTTATTGGCCACACCATGGGTTACAAAAATCTTCAGGCCTGTGTACAAGATCTTCTCAAACATCACCAATTGCTTTTATTTGAAGAACCGGTTGATCCAAACCTCGAAGTAAGTGCCATCCAACGCCGGGTTTGTGAAAATCGAGGGCCAGCCATTTTGTTCACAAAAGTGAAAAATAGCCCTTTTCCTATGTTAGGCAATCTTTTTGGGACCGAAGAACGCTGCCATTTTTTATTTCGCGACACCCTCGATCGAGTTCAACAGCTTTTTTCGCTTAAGGCAGACCCTACTCAATTATTGAAACACCCTGGCCAACTTTTAAAACTCCCTCGCGCCGCCCTGCACCTCTTACCCAAAAAAGTTAAAAAAGGCCCGATTTTAGCCCATTCCATTAAAATTCATCAACTCCCCCACCAAGTTTCTTGGCCTCAAGATGGCGGCGCCTTTATCACCTTGCCCATTGTTTACACCGAAAGCATTGCCCAGCCTGGCTTGCAACATGCTAATTTAGGGATGTATCGCATTCAACTATCGGGTGGGCAGTATGTGCCCGATGAAGAAATCGGTCTGCATTATCAAATCCATCGTGGGATTGGCATACACCAAACCTTAGCCACCGAGGCCAAACTTCCTTTTCGAGTTAATATTTTTGTAGGAGGCGCACCGGCTCTATCGGTTGCAGCCGTGATGCCCATGCCGGAGGATATGTCGGAATTAACCTTTGCCGGGCTCTTAGGTGGCCGACGTGTCCCGATGATTATGGGAGCAAGCCCACTTCCCATTTATGCCGAGGCCGATTTTTGTATTGCCGGAACGGTCATCCCAGGGAAACTACTCCCTGAAGGGCCTTTTGGTGACCACTTGGGTTATTACAGCCTAACCCACGATTACCCTGTGCTGAAAGTTGAAAATGTCTACCATCGCCCAGGCGCCATTTGGCCTTTCACTACCGTAGGGCGCCCCCCGCAAGAAGACAGTACTTTTGGCAAATTTATCCACGAACTCACGGCACCCCTTATTCCAAGCGTGGTTCCGGGAGTGCGTCGTGTGCATGCGGTTGATGAAGCCGGGGTGCATCCTCTGCTTCTAGCCATTGGTAGCGAACGCTACACTCCCTATAAACCCTTAACCGAACCCCAAGAAATTTTAACCCAAAGCCTTGCCATCTTAGGACAAGGCCAATTATCACTGGCAAAATATCTATTCATCGCGGCCCAGCAAGACAATCCCCATCTTGATCTTGAAAATATTCCGGCATTTTTTGAACACATGCTTTCTAGAATTGATTTCCGTCGCGATGTGCATTTTCAAACTCAAACCACCATCGACACTTTAGATTATTCAGGACATGGGTTCAATAAAGGGTCTAAGGTTGTTTTGGCCGCAGTAGGCTTAAGCAAAAGAAAATTGGCCACCCAACTTCCCAGCAATTTAAATCTACCCAACGGATTTAAAAATCCTCGCGTCATCTTGCCTGGCATTTTAGGAATTGAAGGTGCCACCTCCCAAACAACCACTGACTTTTGCCAAGTCTTTAAAGCCCATGACCCCATTAATCAATTTCCGTTAATCATCATCGCCGACAACACCAACTTTTTAAGTGAATCATTGCGCAATTTTTTGTGGGTAACCTTCACCCGCTCCAACCCTGCCACCGATATTGATGGTATTGAAAGCTTCACCCAGCAAAAACATTGGGGCTGCGCTGGTTCTCTTGTCATCGATGCTAGGGCCAAACCTCACCACGCCCCTGTTCTTATGCCTGATCCTGCCATTGAAAAACGCGTGGACGCGTGGGGAGTACAAGGGCAGCCCCTCCACGGCATTATTTAGGTCATATTGACATCTTCTGATAGTTATTTGTAAGGTGCAATTTAGATATGTCGAAAGAGATTCAAAAAATGTTCTCTAGCATTGCCGACACCTATGATGCGGCCAATCGGATTTTGAGTTTTCGCACCGATGTGCGTTGGCGGCAGTTGGCGGTGGAGGCCTGCCTTAAGAAAAATCCCACCTCGATTTTAGATCTATGCGCTGGCACCCTGGACTTGTCGGTGGCACTCTATGAACAGGCACCTTACCTCTCTATTGTAGCCTGCGATTTTTCTTTGCCCATGCTGCGAGAAGGCTTGCACAAGACGACGGCCAAAAATATTCAAATTACTTGTGGGGATGGACATTCGTTGCCATTCCAGTCTGAATCTTTTGATGTTATAGTTTGCGGGTTTGGGATTCGCAATCTCGAATTGCGAGAACAGGCCCTGCAAGAAATTAGAAAAGTTCTAAAGCAACGGGGTTCTTTTGTGATCTTAGAATTTTTCAAACCCAACACCGGGCTTTCTAAACTCTTTTATCAAACCTATGGAAAATATATTTTACCAACCTTAGGTGGCCTTATTTCAAAAAACCCCGATGCCTATCGCTACCTCTTTCGTTCCATTCAACAATTTGTCACGCTCGAAGAGTACGAAGCCCTTTTACAAAAGCATCATTTTTCGCTTCGTTCTAGCAAACCACTGTCAGGTGGCATTGCCCACCTGCTTGAAGCCGAGGCCGTATGAAAATTGTTTTAGCTATCACAGGGGCAAGCGGCGCTGTTTATGCACAACGGGTGTTAGCTTTTTTACGCAAAACCAACCATCAAGTAGAAATTATTGCTTCCCGTAATGGAACTCAGATTTACCAACAAGAAGTTGGCGCATCTTTAAAAGAATGGGATTATAAAATTTATGCCAATGATGATTTCACCGCTCCCTTTGCTAGTGGATCGGCGCAATATGATTTATTAGCCATCATCCCTTGCAGCACGGGGACCTTAAGTCGCATCGCCACAGGGATCTCAGACGATTTAGTCACCCGCACGGCTGATGTGTTTCTTAAAGAACGGCGCAAAATCATTCTCGTTCCCAGGGAAACCCCCTTTTCTTCGATTCATTTGGAAAATATGTTGAAATTATCAAATTTGGGTGTCGTGATTTTACCCGCCAATCCTTCTTTTTATTCTAAACCCAAAAATCTAGTGGAAGCCGTTGACACAGTCACGGCCCGAATCTTAGATCACATGGGCATCCAACACGATTTAAAAATTCGCTATGGTCAAGATTGTTAAACATACCCTTGAACTGGTAAAATTTTCTCATACCCTTTTTGCCATGCCCTTTGCCTTAACGGCTATGTTTTACGCCAAAAAACAAATGCCCCCTTGGCCCCTTTTTTTAAAAATTTTTGCCTGTCTTATTTTAGCTCGCACAGCGGCCATGGCTTTTAATCGCTTAGTTGATGCACCTTTCGATGCAAAAAATCCCCGCACGGCTAATCGCCATCTACCCACTGGCATTCTTTCAAAACCCTACGTTATAGGGCTGGTCATCATTCCCGGCTTATTATTCGTCGTCACAACTTATTTTATTAATCCACTCTCGTTTTGGCTCTCGCCGTTGGCTTTGATGATCGTGTTGGGTTATTCTCTCACTAAACGCTTCACTCATTACACCCAACTTTTTTTAGGCTTGAGTTTAGGTATCGCGCCTATTGCCGCCTGGATTGCTGTAACGGGAAAGGTTGAACCCCCTGCTCTGCTTTTAGGGGTTGCGGTGTTTTTTTGGGTAGCAGGTTTTGATATTATTTATTCCACTCAAGATTACGAGTTTGATCGGCAAAATTCTCTTAAATCCCTGGTGGTGCTCATGGGGCCAAAACGGGCGTTGCTCTTATCTCGCCTGTTTCACTTTATTTTTTGGGTAAGCTTAGGGCTCTTTGCCTATTTTATGAATCTGTATTGGTTAGGTTGGATAGGCAGCCTATTCGTCGGGGTAATTTTAATGGCCGAACATGGCTTACTCAAACTAGACCAGCCTAAAAAAATAACGGCTTCGTTCTTTACTGCTAACGGGCTTTTAAGCGTGGTTTATTTTGTGATGGTAAGCTTAGATCTGTTTCTGCACGTACCATCATAGTTGTTCGATGGTATATCCCTTGCTTTCAAAAATTTTGAGCAAACCATCTGGCCCCACCAAATGGGCTGCCCCTACAATAATTAACGGGCTACGCTGGCTTTTCATCAAATTTTCAATCTTACCCGTCCAATCTCGATTTCGCTTCACCAATAAAATGTCGTAAACTTCAGGAAATTCTTTCAAACTTTCATTGGTTAATGAGGCCATAGTTTTAACATCACCACCCTTCCAAGCCTGTGATAATTCATTAATCTTTTTCCCCATGAGATTTATCTCAACCAAGCTTTCTTTTAACATGGCTTCTTGAACCTTCGCGCTAAGGGCATTAAAAAATCCAAATTGGATTTCTGCCGTTTCTAAAGCTAATACCCGCTTTTTTGCTTGTTTAGCCAATTTTAAAAAATAAGCATCGAGCCCATATTTGCTATCAAAACCTAATTTGTTGAATTCAAGCAGTGGTAATAAAACCGATACTAGCCATGGCTTAAATTGCTTAAACATCTCAGGAGGTAGGTTGTTTTTCTTTTGCCAATCTTGCAGCAGCTTTAAGGTGTTTTTAGAAACAGAGTTATGAAGGGTGGTGGGCGCTTCATGCAACCCATACTTTTTAATAAGCTCTGCACTCTCGTTAGAATTAGGCATTTGATCAATTTCAAACACTAAGGCATCGGCCGCTTTAAAGGTTTCGTCATAAACCTTAGGGAGAGGGTAATCTCCTTCTTTTAAAATATGCATGGACCCCATCAAGTAGGCCTGCCCTTGGGTAGAATGCATTTTCCAAATAAAATGTTTTGTCGATTCTTCGGCTTGAACATTGGAAAAAGAGAAAAATAATACCGAGAAAACCCCCAAAATTAAAACTAAGCGCAGCTTCCTTTTCATAAAAACTCCTTTGAGCTGATTGATATCATTTAGCGATATACTTAAAATGCTTGTTAATAAAAGCATAAAAATCTTAAATAGACCTTATGGCAAAAATGAGCCTCCTATTATGTTTATTATTATTTGCTTGTACATCCCTTACTTCTCAAAATTTCCCCTCGCTTAATATTTCAGTGGCCTCTGAACCCCCTACCCTCGATTGGAACTTGGCCACTGACAATGTTAGTTATCAAATTTTAAACCAACTCATGGAGGGATTAACTGCCTTTGATGAAAATTTAAAACCCACCCCCGCTATTGCTCAATCTTGGAAGATTAGCCCAGATGGTAAAATTTATACTTTTTATTTGAACCCCAATTATCGTTGGTCGGATGGCAAACCGGTAACGGCCCATGATTTTGTTTACTCGTGGACCAGGTTATTAGACCCTAAAACGGCCGCTGAATATGCGTATTACCTCTTTGACGTCGAAGGTGCGCAAGAGTTTAATCAAGACAAATTAAAAGATGCGACTCAACTTGGCTTTAAAGCCTTGAATGCCCACACCCTTGAAGTGCGCCTTCATAAACCCATTGTCTTTTTCCCCAGCCTTACCACGTTCATGGTAACCTTTCCGTTGCGCCAGGATATTGTTGAACAACATGGTTCTCACTGGACAGACCCGAAAAATATTCAAACTTGCGGACCTTATCAATTGCAAGAATGGTGGCACCAATATCGATTGCAACTTAAAACCAACCCGCATTATGGTGGTTTGCCTAAGCCTAAAATTGAAAAACTTCGTATTTATGTGGTGCAAGATCCCAGCACCACTTTGGCCCTTTATGAAAGCGGGCAACTTGACATTGCGCTACTGCCACCCATTGCTTTATCGCAATATCGTCATCACCCTGAATTAATAAGCCAAACCAAACTACGAGGTTATTACTTAGGTTTCAATATTCGTAAATCCCCGGTTCATGATGTAAGAATTCGTCGTGCCTTAAGCATGGCTCTTGATAAATCACCCTTACCGCAAATTTTGAAAGGCGGTGAACAAATAACCTCCGCTTGGATCCCACCTGGATTGTTGGGATATGAAGAAAATGCAGGAATCCGTTTTGATCCCGAACAGGCCAAGGCCTTATTGGCAGAAGCAAGTTCAAAATCTCTTCCCCCACTCACTTTGGTTTTTAATAGCGACCCCCTTAATAAAAAAATTGCAGAATGGGCCCAAGCCCAATGGAAAAAACATTTAAACCTCAACGTTGAATTAGAAAATCAGGAATGGAAATCTTACCTGGCTCAATTAGCCCAAGACCCCCCGGCCTTGTTTCGCTTGGGCTGGGGGGCTGATTACCCCGACCCCGATAATTTTATGAATCTCTTTACCCAATATTCAGGCAACAATCATACGGGTTGGAAAAATCCGCAATACGATACGTTGATTGCCCAAGCGGCCGTAGAAAAAGATGTGCAAAAAAGAATTCAAGCTTACCATCAAGCCCAAAAGTTATTATTAGAAGATCAAACCGTAATTATTCCGCTATTTATTGCTACGCAAAATATCTTAGTTAAAAAATCGGTGCGCAATTTCAAACCCCTCCCCTTGGATTTTGTTTATTACAAACTTGTCAGTAAGGATAATTAAAGCATGCCTTTCATCAAACGATCTTTAACCAATCTGGTAACGCTTTTAGCCATTCTGATAGGCACTTTTTTTCTCCTTCACACCCTGCCCGGTGGCCCCTTTGACACCGAAAAGCAATTGCCTAAAGTTATTCAAGCTAATCTTTACGAAAAATATGGGCTGCATCCTAAGGGAAATGATTCTTTTCTGGTTTGGTTAGGTAAAGACTTGGGCGCCTATTTTAAATATTTACCACAAGGCCGCTTAGGCCCATCGCTTACTTTTATAGACCAAGATGTTAGTATCATTATTCTTCAGGCCTTGCCTGTATCTTTTGAATTGGGCCTTTGGGCACTACTGGTTAGCGTCATGGTTGGATGCCTGATGGGAATCTTATCGGCACGTTTTCAAAACCATTGGTTTGATTCAAGCCTTCAATCTTTAGCCACTCTGCTCATTTCCTGGCCCAGTTTTATTTTCGCGGTGGGAGTTATTTTTGTATTTTCGATTTATTTAAAATTATTGCCCCCTGCCCTTTGGGAAGGCCCCAATTTTCGCATACTTCCGGTGTTAACCCTAAGCCTTTACCCAACGGCCTATCTTGCTATCTTCACGCGCCATGTACTAATCGATCAACTAAAGTCAGACTACATGCGCACCGCAAGAGCAAAAGGATTAACGCTCATACAAGCCCTCGTCTCGCATGCCTTTAAAAATGCTAGTCCCCCCGTACTAACATTGCTAGGCCCACTCACCGCTCATCTCATCACCGGATCTTTTGTAGTAGAAATCATCTTTTCAATCCCAGGCCTAGGGCGACATTTTGTCAGTGCTATCATTAATCGAGATTATTTTTTAGTGATGGGAATCACCTTGGTTTATTCGAGTATCTTAATAGCATTCAATTGGATCGTCGATCTGCTCTATGTTTGGTTAGACCCGAGGCTAAAGGCAACATGAATAAAAAATTCCCCATCTCAATCTTATTTTGTTTTGCTTTTATTGGCGTATTATTCCTTGGCTCCCTCCTACCCACGCTCTTAACCTCTTACGACCCTAACGCACAATTATTCGACGCTATTTTAGTCACGCCCAATGCCAAACACTGGTTTGGCACCGATGAACTAGGTCGTGACTTGTTAGCCAGGACCCTCTTTGGCGCCCGAATCTCCTTGGCTTGCGCCGGCATCGCTACGGGCTTTGCTTTAGGATTGGGCGTTCTCTATGGCGGTATCTCAGGCTTTTTAGGAGGCAAAGTAGATGCTTTACTCATGCGGATCTTAGACATGCTCTACTCTATCCCTGATTTGCTCTTTTTCATTTTGCTGGGTCTTTACTTAGGCCGAGATTTTTGGGGCATGGTCATAGCCCTCTCTTGTCTAAACTGGGTAGGCATTGCCCGTTTAACGCGAGGTGAATTTCTTAAATACAAAGCCATGCCTTTCATTGAAGGTGCCAGGTCTTGTGGAACCCAACCTTGGAGAATTTTTCTTATTCATTTACTCCCCCAAACCTTTGTGCCACTCAAAGCTGCATTATTTTTACGCATTCCCGCACTTATCTTAGCAGAGTCTACCTTGTCTTTCATTGGTCTTGGGCTAAAACCTCCCCACGCCAGTTGGGGGACCCTCGCCGGGGATGGCTATCAAGCCTTAGCCTTTTATCCCCATTTGATTTTATTTCCTGCTTTATTCATTTTTATGACGATTTTTAGTTTTCAAAGGATTGGAACTTGGCTAAACGACAAAATGTTATGAGCACTCAATACTGGTTAATGAAATCTGAACCCAGCTCTTACTCCATCGATAACCTAAAAAAGGATCGCCAAACTTTTTGGGACCCTCAAGACCACCACTACGATCCTAAATCGACCCCGCAAAAGCCCCTGTGGTATATGGTCGATGTAGAATTTGTAGAAAAATTCCCCAAAATCATTAGCCTCACCGAATTAAAAGAACACCCCGGCCTAACCGGCATGCTCGTCCTCAAACGCGCCATGCGTCTTTCCGTCCAACCCGTATCCAAAGAGCATTTCAACCTTATCACCCACTGGTTCAAATAACCCAAATTTGCGATTAATCGCCCTGCTATTTTTCACTTGGAAAGAAAGATTGCTTAGCAAGATCCGTAAAAAATTTTCCTAGATCGCTGATTGGAATAATTAAAAGATGTTGGTCTAACTCTGAAATTAATTTTCCCAAATCAGTTTTTTTACTTCCCTTTTCAGTTTTTAATTGTTTTTCCCACTTTTCTTCAAAGGCTTGATAGATTTTATCAAATTCATCTATGAAGTTATCACCTAAATTGATTTGCAATTCATACTTTTTGAAAATGTCATTTACCTCAGAAACTTTGAAGTCCTGCCTAACATACCGAGGAATCGGAAATTTTTTTAAACCATTAAAGTAGCAACCATAGGATGGAACATCTAAATACTCACTCCAATGTGCCACAAAGGTGTTTCTAAACATTTTTATTCTGAAATAATTTGGTATAATTTTTTGAAAAAATTCACTTTTTTCGCCATAGCTCACAATTGTTGAAACTAGCAAATTGTAAAACAATCGTACTCTTATTGCTAAGTCAGGGTCGGTGAGTCTAATTATGTCTCCTGGAGGAGGTGTTTCAGTTTCTAATTTCTTAAATCGCTGGGCTATTTTTATATTTTCTGAAAAAGCTTCAGACACCTCTGTCATCATGAGGTAAATTGTTCTTATTTCTTGCAAGAAAGAGCGAATCAAATTTACTTGTGATTTACGGGTGTTTTTATAAAGTTCAGTAATCAGCTTGTCAAAAGGTGTTTCTCTTCCCATACTTTTGGACTCCGCCAACATATTACAAAATAAAACCTCTTGTTCAATCGCACCGTTCGAAGTTTTATGTGAATGAAGAAATGAAGTTTTAAAAGTGTCATGAGTTGAAATTTTTATAACCATGCAAATTTTTTTGGGTCCCATTGTTTTTCAAAATCACGATTCTCTGCAATGGCTGTAGCCACGGGCTCCAAAAAATCCCTGATCAAAGAAATAATTTTTTGAAAATCCTGATTAGCCGTCACTTGTGTTTTCCTCAAAAAGGCTTGCCATTGAACCTTCTTGGTCTCATCCCCCATAAAGATAGGGGTAAATACATTGGGCGTCGTCTCCAATGCGATATTTCTTTTCTTAAAAGTGCCAACAATAGCTTTCCTCAGACTCTTTCCATCAAAATCTTGTCTTTGCGCCAAAAAGAGGATGTCATAAAAGTCTTTGAGACGGCTGTTGAGCGTGTGGAGTTTAACCATAGCCTCAAATTTTTCTGCAATCACCGTTTCCCAACAATAAGCCTCCAACGTTGGTGCAGGAAAGTCGAGAAGGGTTGGGTATTGAAAAGATATGGGATCGGGAATGACTATGTCTTTAAAACTGATGTCAATTTGCATGACGCCTTTTGCCGACCCAAGCGTGGCATCAAAATGAACTCTCAGGGTGTTAATCGTTCCGTCTTCCCGGATGTTGGAACATTTTACAGAATCGGGATAAAAAATAACACCGTCCTCAGACTGAATGGCAGCGATTTCTCGAACAATCTTTTCTGCCATTGGATGATCTAATTTTTCAAGCCTTGCCAAGAAATCAATGTCCTGAGTAGAGCGGCCTTTGTTGATGTTCAATGTCAGGAGAAGGGCCCCTCCTTTGAGAATGAGTTTATTTTTATATTTTGAAAGGAAAACACGATACAGGAATCGTTCTTGGAAGTAATAAACCAAGATACGATTGAAAGCGATCCCTTCCTTCTTGGCATAATTGAGTAATCTTGCTTTGACTGAAGCAGTAATATTTTTGACTTCCTTGGTCATGCCATTCGAGCCTCAATATAGGGTTTCATCACATTGCTCATACGGCAAACTTGAGCTGCATCCAGTAGCTTCTTGAATCCTTTGTCATTCTTGTCCAGATAGGTGAATAGAGCTTCCTTGGCCGTATCATCTCCCAGTTTTCGCCTGAATCGAAAGGCATCACACACCGATTTTTCGGGAGAATAAATCCTGTAGTTACCTGCCTTGGTATGTATAGTTTCGATACCAACTTTATATTGATCTTTTGAAAAATTAAACACACGAAAAGGAGGATAAGTCATTTTTGGGGAATGGTACCCTTGGGGAATGGCGATCATGATTTCCGTGGGCATGAAAGTGGTAAGGCCATAATGCGAAAGTGCGGAATATAGGCAAATGACTGCCGTTGGGATTGCCTTGCAAATATCGACAAAATCCCGAGTTGAAGTGGAATCTGTATCTTTAAGGCGATAGAGACCCCATTTGATTTGTTCAATTTGTTCTGTTTGGACGTGCTTCTTCACATCCCGGAAGGAAATGCCATTTTTTAGGAGATCCGACGTGCGGGCATAACCATGATGTTCCTTCATAAATTGGATAATTTTATCTTTCTGCATTGTGTAAAATATAAGCTATACTTAAAAATAAGTATAGCTAAATTTTTACAATCAACAAATAGTTATTTGGGCTTGTCATTGAAAAATCCCTGTGTTACCCACTGCCCCACTATGCGGAACTGTAATATTTGTGGAAAACGCACCCGAGTTGGAAATACGGTCAGCCATGCCAACAACCGGCTAAAGCCGTCTAATCCTGATTGAATTTAATACAAAAAATTAATTTACGCAGGGTACAGCTGTATACTAAAAGTATTCATTTTCCTACATTCGAAAGATTATCCAGAACAACTTACTAACTTTAATCTCGATAAGAGGGATGAGGGGGAAATTTAGGATGGACACACAAGGAGTGATAATATGGCTGATTCTATTCTAGGTATTGTTTGGTGCGTTGCTACATTGGGTATTGGCTGCAGCAGCGGATGTGACACGCCCGAATCCGAACCAGAAGCAGAACCGCCTCAACCATTACCTCCACGAAACGAATATGACATTTTTGTGAAGTTGTATGTGAGTCAGTGTGAACAAACAGCTCTTTATTTTAGTCATAGACCACTATGTGGAGTTGGAAAATATCCTCAATTAGCTATAGGTTCTTCAAACGCTAGCCTTTATATTCCATCCACAGATGAGTTTAAAAACTCTAGCTTTCATATTCCACCCCTACCAGATGGTGGGCCGGAAGCAACAGGGGGGTGCCTGATAGATTGCAGTTGGACTGCTAATAAATATCCTTCTCCTACTATCAATGAACAGGGAACATTTCAGAAAAATGCATTTTGCGAAGTACGGATCGAAGTTAATCCATATAAAGAAACTATACCCGCAGGCATTAAAAATTTATCTACGCCAGTAGGCACACAACAACATGAATGCAAAATCATCGACTCCCTTTATGAATATGTTTTCGGAATTCCACTCCCCCAACACCACTAACGTAACGAACAAAATAGCATGGAAACGTAGAATAGGCACTCCTGACTTTCTCGATGCAGCACCCATTTATGGTTTGATAATATCATGAAGAAGTTGTTGTTGAGGGTCCATTTTAAGCAAGTGTTTTGAGGGTAGCATCTCGCCTGGCAATAAACATTCGAGTTCATACATTGTTTGAGTAATGTCAGCAGCCCGTTTCAGGCTTAACCCAGCTTCGTGTTTAATCAAAAGGCGTTCAAGTTCTTTGAGAATGGTATAAGCGACAAAAGAAATGCAGATGTGGGCTTCTATACGTCGTTTTCGGTAGTGAAATATAGGACGAATGCGCAAATCAGTTTTGGAAATTCGAAACGCTTTTTCTATTTGCCAAAGTTCCCGATAGTTCTCAACGATGGATTTGGGAGAAAGTCGTGTGTTGGTAATGTAACCTTTGAGCCCATCCCATTGGGAATCAGCGGTCACTTTGGCTTCATCGACTGCCACCTCAACCTTACCGGTAAGTTTGAGGAATTTATTGTAACCACGGCTATTGATGTGTTGCTTGGTCAATTTGCCAAAACGGATTTGTTCTCTTAATTTTTTTAGACCCCGATCACGATTATGGGCGTCTTTTTTTGCTCGAGAAATGGAATGGGTCACAATCAACCGGGTTTCATCCTGTTTTTTTACAACGAAATGATCACCATCTTGCATCCCCTTGCTTTGTTTTAAAATCTTGGCCTTTATGGTGTCTGTTTCATTTTTGATCCGTGCACCAATAATAAATCGGTATTTGGCATTGCTCAGATTCTCGAGATTTTGTTTGGATAGCAGTGCAGCGTCAGCAATGACCGTTGGGGGTTTAAAATGGTATTTCTTTTCAATCTTTTCAAGAATTGGGAGCAGCGTATGGCCCTCAAAGGTATTGCCTTCATAAATATCATAACCAATGGGATACCCACCTTTCCCAACCAACAATCCGAGCATAATCTGCGGATGTTGAAACTTGCCATCTTTGGAAAAGCCAATTTTGCGTAGGTCGTCTTCATCTTCTGCCTCAAAATACGGTCAGCCACGCCAATAACCGGCTAAAAACCCGTAATTTACCCAACCTTAAAAAGGTTCGTGCCCTGGTTAAAGGGCAAGTGCAACGAGTTACTGTTTGTACCCGCTGCCTACGCTCCGGCAAAATCCAAAAAGCCGCCTGACACCGCCTTTCATAAGCCGTCTAATCCTGATTGAATTTAATACAAAAAATTAATTTACGCAGGGTACAGCTGTATACTAAAAGTATTCATTTTCCTACATTCGAAAGATTATCCAGAACAACTTACTAACTTTAATCTCGATAAGAGGGATGAGGGTAAAATTTAGGATGGGATGAACTCAAAGGGGTGATAATATGGCCGACTCTACTATCCTAGGCATTCTTTGGTGCGCTGCTACATTAGGCATTGGCTGCGCCAGCGGGTGTGACAAGCCCGAACCAGAAACGGAACCAGAAACAGAGCAGCCTCAACCATTACCCCCACAAGACGAATATGACATTTTTGTGAAATCATATACGGATAAGTGTGAAGGAACAGCTGCTTATCTTAGTCAGCAACCAGCATGTGGAGTTGGAAAATATCCTCAAGCAGCTACAGGTCCTTCAAGTGCTAGCCTTTATATTCCATTTCCAGATGAGTTTAAACACTATGGCATGATTATTCCACCTCCACCAGATGTTCCACTTCCGCCAGATGCACAAGGAATAGAGGGGTGCCTGATGTATTGCAGTTGGACTGCTAATAAATTTCCTTTTCCTACTCTCACTCAACAGGGAACAGTTCAGGAAGATGCATTTTGCGAAGTACGCATCGGCCTTTATCCACATACTCATTCACTCACGGGCATGGAAAATTTATCTAAGCCAAAGGATGTACAACAATATGAATGCAGAATCATCGACTCCCTTTATGAATATGTTTTCGGAATTCCACCCCCCCAACACCACTAACGTAACGGACCAAATAGCATGGAAACGTAGAATAGGCACTGAGTTTCCGGTTTTTTAAGGCTGTTTAGCAAAAGTATTTAGCGCACTATTTTAGGATCTGATTCGCTCGACGGAAATAACGCCCTTCATTTTTTCGAGCGAACGCATGACATGCTGTAACTGTTGGAGGTCGTTAATCTCCAAATGAAAAATATTAATGGCCTTGGCATCCCCACTGGTTCGAATACTAGCCTGCGAAATATTTATCCCACTGTTAGAAATAGTTTTAGTCATCGAGGCCAAAACTCCAGGGCGATCCTCCGAAACAACTTTAATCTTTGCCTTATGATTAATCGCTGCATCGTTATCCCATTCTACATCGACTCGCCGCTCCGGGTCACTGTCTAACACCTTTTGACATTGATGATAATGAACGGTAACCCCACGCCCGCGGGTAATAAAGCCAATGATGGGTTCTCCGGGTAGCGGGCAACAACATTTACCCAAGGTGATTAAAATGTCATTGTAGCCACCTACTTTTACGGCAGTGCGATGTTGTTTTTGAATCTTTCTGAAAATTTTTCCAAGGATGGTTTCTTTTTCCTTGGTCGGTTGCAATAATTGTTCGGGCGGCAACACCACTGAAACAACATCAAAGGGTCTTAACTTGCCATAACCTAACTGGCAATAAAGGTGCTCTAAATCTTCCAGCTCAAATTTATTCAGCACTAATTTTAAAGTGGCCCCCTTTAAAAATTTGGTGGGCACTTCATGAAATTTTGAAAATTCTTTTTCTAAAAGTTCTTTTCCAATGTTGACGCTGCGATCCCGTTGTTCATGTTTAATGAAAAGCCGAATCCTCGCCTTAGCCCTGGAAGTACGAACAAATTTCAACCAATCTTTATTGGGTTTTTGTTTTTTGTTCGAAACAATTTCGATCGTATCTCCACTTTTAAGTTGATAATCGAGCGGAACCAACGTTTCATTGACCCTTGCCCCTGCACAGGTGTTGCCCAACTCGCTATGAATACTATAAGCAAAATCGATCGGGGTAGACCCATAGGGTAATTCTTTTAAATCACCCTGCGGGGTAAACACATAAACATCGGTGGCAAATAAATCTAATTTAACGGTATCTAAAAACTCGCTGGGGTCTAAAATCCCTTTTTCTAAATCTAAGAGTTCACGCAACCATTGGAATTTTTTGGTGTCGTCTTCATGGATATTACCGCCTTCTTTGTACTTCCAATGGGCAGCAATCCCCTTTTCTGCAATTTCATGCATTTCTCGGGTGCGGATTTGAAACTCGGCTCGCTCGCCATCTAAACATACCAACGTCGTGTGAAGTGAACGGTAACCATTGACCTTGGGCATCGCAATGTAATCTTTAAATCGCCCCGGCACCGGCTTCCATAATTCATGAATAACGCCCAACACCTCATAACATTGCTTAATGGAATTCACGATCACCCTAAAGGCCAGCAAATCATGCACCTGATCAAAGGAAATATTTTGTGATTCCATTTTACGATAAATGCTAAAATTATGTTTGATGCGGCCATAAATATCGTGAGGAACACCAAACTCATTTAACTTCTCACTCACAATGCTGCGAATTTTTTCAACATAGCTTTCTTTATTGACTCTTAAATCAGAGACCTTTGATTCTATCATCTGATAAATATCGGGCTTGAGATATTTGAAACTCAGTTCTTCCAATTCAACTTTCATCCATTGAATCCCCAAGCGATTGGCCAGCGGCGCATAAATTTCCATTGTTTCTTCGGCAATTTTTACACGGCGATCTTCTTCGAGGTGATCTAGGGTGCGCATATTATTTAACCGATCGGCCAGTTTAATAATGATGACCCGAATATCGGTGGCCATGGCCAAAATCATCTTACGAAAATTTTCGGCCTGTTTTTCTTGCGAAGAAGTAAATTGAATTTTGCTAATCTTGGTAACCCCATCCACTAAATAAGCCACATCATGGCCAAAGTTTTTGCGAATTTCATCAAGACTGGTAGAAGTGTCTTCTACCGTATCATGCAAGAGCCCCGCAATGATGGTAGGAACATCCATCTTCATCTGAACCAAGATGGCCGCCACCTCCAAGGGATGAATAAAATAAGGCTCACCGGAAGCCCGCTTTTGCCCAGTATGCATCTTTTTAGCAAAATGGAAGGCTTGTTCAATAAGGGGGATATTGGCTTCAGGGCCATAAGCCTTGATACTCTGTAGAATGTCTGAGAGTTCAACCATTATACTTAAATTACCCATTTTTTCGGTAAGATTCAATGATATCCGCAACTACCTGGACCGTCTCGCTTAATTCATGATTCACAATCACGTGATCGTAGTGTTGCTCAAAGGCCAATTCTTGAGTTGCGTTAGCCATTCTTCTAGCAATGGTTTCAGGGCTATCGGTTCGGCGTGAAGCGATCCTGGCTTTGAGACTATCTAGATTAGGTGGTTTAATGAAAATAAGTACGGCCAAAGGGAAAATTTTTTTAATCTGCAAGGCGCCTTGAGGGTCTAAATCTAAAATAACCCCCTGCCCTTTTTGCAAATGCTGTTCTACCAAGTCTTTCCGGGTGCCATAATAAGAACCATGCACTTGGGCATGTTCTAAAAAAGCCCCACGCTTAATTGCTTTTTGAAACTTGGTTTCCGAAACAAAAAAATAATTCTCGCCATCTTTTTCCCCTTTACGGATGGGGCGGGTGGTAGTGCTAATGGAATAATAAAGGTGTAATTTTTTGGCCACTGCTTGGCAAAGAGTTGTTTTTCCAACTCCCGAAGGGCCCGATAAGATAAATAAACGGTCACTCGACATTTTGAATTTGTTCTCTCATCTTCTCAATGGTCTGTTTAAGTGCAACAGTCTCTTGACTAATCTTTGCGCTCGCTGATTTTGAACCCAAGGTGTTGACCTCACGATTGATCTCTTGTAACAGAAAATCGAGTTTTCTCCCAATCGGAGCATCTTCTTTTAAAATCCCTCTAAAATGATGAATATGACTTTTTAATCGAACTAATTCTTCAGCAACATCACTGCGGTCTACATAAAAGGCAACTTCTTGGGCTAAACGAGAGGGATCTAAGGCAATTTCTGAAGGAATTAATTTTGCCAAACGTTCCTTTAATTTTTTTTCATACTGCTCAAGGTTTTCAGGAATATAGGTCTCAATTTCACTTATACTAACCCCGATTTGGTTTAAATAGTTGCCATAGGCCTTGCTTAAGTTTTGCCCTTCGTGCAAACGCATCTTTTCCAACTCTTTAAAACTCTTCAACAAAGCTTTTTTAATAATATCCCAATGTGCTTCTACATTGGCTTCTTCTTCGGCAACAATAACATTGGGGAGCCCAAGCAATACATCAAGGTTGATTTCACCGGGAAGTTTTAATTGGGTTTTTAAGTTTTTGAGTTGAGTTAAGTATTGCTTGATTTGCCGAACATCCAAGTGAACTGGGTGATTCTTAGCCCCATTGATTTCGTCTTTAAAAAAGATATCGATTCTGCCCCGGGTAAAAAAACTTTTTGCCAACTCAAAAACTTTACTTTCCAACACACCGAATCGGGCTGGCAAACGGACATTAATTTCACAAAATTTATGATTAACACTCTTGGCTTCAATGATTACCTTTTTGGCACCTAGCTTAAATTGAGCAGTACCAAACCCGGTCATACTTTTCATGATGAACTCCTAGCTGTACGAAATAACTCGGAATTCAAAAAGAGTAAAAGAAATTTTTGGAATTAATAAGAGAGATTGCTTCGGCTAGCTTGCCTCGCAATGACAGGGTAGCGTTACTCTTTAACCCCAACGACGAATTTCGTGCTACCCACTTCAACCACATCGCCAGGTTTAAGGCTCACACTTTCTACTTCAACCCCATTCACAAAGGTGCCATTTTTGCTCACTAAATCTAAAATGCCGGCACCATGATCATCGTGAAAAATCATGGCATGCAAACGGCTAATGGCGGGGTCATTTAAAATTAAGTCGGGCAAGCGTTTAAAGGCCCCAATACGATCCTTTTCCCCTTCCAACCCACCTATTTCACTTGAGCCCTTGGCCCGTTGCGAAATATAATTCATGACCACTTTTTTAGTAAAATCATCAAGAGAAGTGGTAAAATCCATGCTAAAGACTTGGGTTTTGGTATTGTCTTCAATACTTCGCCCAATGGCCTTACACGTGCCAACCGGAAGTTTGAGCTTCTGCCCTTTGTTTCTTCCTTCGGTGATATCAAATTCAACGATCTTACGACTTTTGGCCGACACAACGCCTCCCTTTTGCACGGGAATTGCCTCTTCTTCTAGCATGATGGGAATACCATCACGTAGCGGATAAACTAAACCACAGGGCTCACAGTACAGGCCTTCCCCACTACTATGCATTCTAATTCCCGCTTTACACTTTGGGCAAGCTAATATTTCTAAAAGTTTGGAGTCGACCACTTTGAATTAGGCCTTATTATCTTCCGTTGAATTTAGCGATGACTTTCCCAGTTACATCTTCAGCTGCAGGGGCATAAACCAATGTGTCTTGGGATTTTTCGAAAATCATCGTGAAACTTTCGTTTTTGCCTATTTCGCTGGTAACTTGTTTGAGCTTAACAATGATATTTTTGGTAATTTCACCCTCTTTGGTAGCCATTTCTTTTTGGAATTGGCCAAGGGTTTTTTGTAATTCAACAAACTTATCACGATATTCTTTTTCTTTTTGTTGGAGAGCTTCTTTGCTTAGGGCCGTGGCCTGTTTTTGTAAATTATCTTTGAGGGTATTGAGTTCGTTTTGTTTTGCCGTTAACGATCTTTGTTTTTCTTCAAACTCCGCTTTAAGCCTTGCTTTAGCAGTCTTGCCTTCATTGACTTCATTGAGGGCCCTTTGAAAATCGACGATACCAATCTTAAGGTTTTCTGCTTTAACCACCAATGGGTTGAAAATGACCACCAGGCTTAAAGATAAAACCCCAAAAAATATTTTACGCATACGATTTTTTTACTCCATTTTTTTTAAAGTTAATTGCTCGCCCCTATAAACCATAGGGTCTGTGAAAACAAGTGTTTTATCGCCACTAGAAAGACGAACCAATCGTAAAATTAAACACGCTGCGGTCTTCCCCAGGCCTACGATTTAAAGGGAACCCCCATTCAAAGCGTAATGGCCCAAACGGAGACACCCATCTGAAACCTACTCCCACGTTAGTACGAACTTTGAGGGGATTTAGGTCTTCATGTTCTGAATAAGCATTGCCCGCATCAAAGAAAACTACCCCTCTGAACCCCCCAGATGGATAAATGGGAAATTCATATTCTAAATTAAAAACAAAGAGTTTATTGCCTCCATACACAAATTCTTCATCAGCTCCGGTGGCTGAACCCGGGATCTGCACTCTTGGCCCAACGGCTCGTAATTCGTAACCTCTTAGTGAGTTAATCCCGCCTGTAAAAAACCTTTCAAATAAAGGGATGGGGTTATCGTTGAGAGATTTGATCCAACCTACTCTTACATTGGCTTTTAACACGGTTTTTAAAGGCAGGTTTAAATAGTAACGTGCATTTCCAATCAGCCTAATAAAATCATTGTCGCCACCCAAACCATTACCCGCATACTCTAGAGAAAAACTCTCATAGTCCCCTTTGGTAGGAGATAAGGCATTGTCGCGCGTATCGTGGTTGACGGTAAACACCCCACTTGAAGTTAGACCATCTTTATTGCGTGTAAATAACTCCGGCACAATGATTGAAAAGTTTTTAAGCGAAACATCTTCGATGCGATACCCCAGAGAAAAAGAAGTAAAATCAAAAAGCCTTCGGCCAAAATTGATTTCTCCGCCCAAAGAATCGCGACGGAATTCATCAAACTCTGAAAGCATTTTGAAGGCATTAACCGACAACATAAAATCAGAATCTAAAAAATAGGGGGTTGCAAAATTTAAAATAAACTGTTGCCGCCGGCTGGAAAGCTCGGCCGATAAAAACCCACTAATCCCTAAACCTAGAAAATTTTGTTTAGAAACCGATGCGGTTAAAATAAAATTTTCGATAGAAGAAAACCCAGCGCCTACGCTGAAGGTGCCAGTGGGACGCTCTTTTACGTTCACATTAAGATTGAGCTGATTGTCTGAACTGCCACGGGGGGTTGAAAATTCAACATTTTCAAAATACCCTAATTGTTGCAATTTGCGTTTGGATAAACGCACTAAACTTTCATTATAAAGACTATTTTCTTTGATTTTTAATTCACGACGAATGACCTTGTCGCGAGTGATATCGTTACCTGAGATAGTGATTTGTTCTACAAAAACTTTATTACCCCGATCGATCGTATATTCAACACTTGCGGTCTTGTCTTCATCGTTAACCCGAGTAAGTGGCTTAATATCGGCAAAAGCATAACCTTGGTTGCCATAAAGCTCTTGAAATCTTGCCATATCGGTTTCGATTTTTTGCTGACTATAAAATTGGCCTGGCTTCACTTTGAGATAGCGAAGCATTTCTTCTTTGCTGGTAAGAATATCCCCTGCAACACCCACCTCACTTACTTTGTAGGGGTCGCCCTCTTGAATGTGGAAGGTTAGCACTAACCCTTTTTTCTTTTCAGAATATTCAATATCGGGCGGGCTCACTTGCACTCGCATGTAGCCCTTGTTGAGATAATGATAGGTAACAAAAGCTACATCGCGCTCGAGCAACTCATCTTTTAATTTCCCCGAACCGGTAAGAAACGACAAAATACTCTTTTTCTTGGTCGCTAGCATGCCCTTTAATTTGCGATCTTTAAAAACCTTATTGCCTTCGAAATGAATGCCTTTGATTTTAACATTTTCATTTTCACTAATTTTAAAAATTAAAATTTGCCCCTGGGCAGTATCGACCAATTCGGTGTGAATGCTGGCCCGGCTATAGCCCTCTTCGGCATAAAGCTCGCGGATTTTATCTTTCGATTCGATAATTTTGGCCTCGCTCACCGGCAGCAGGGGCCGGATGGTGACAACCTCAAGGATCTTCTTTTCACTGATTTTTTTTGCGCCTTCAATTTTAACCCCATAAATAGGTGGTTTTTCGGTAACCCGAACCACCAACACCACGCCTCCACCCGAAGCTACTTTATCAATCGCCACATCACCAAAATAGCCAAGTTTGTAGATGGCCTTAATATCTTCACTGACTTTTTCAGGAACAAAAGCACCCCCTACCTTGCTTACCATGGCGGCTTTGACTTGGCTGGCTTCAATGGTCGTTAAACCCTCTACTTTAATATCGACAATGCGCGGGGCTGCCCATGCGGAAGGTAGCCATAACAACATGGTAAGCAGAGCTAACCACCACCTCATAACAACACTCCATCTTCCATCACGCGATGGTTAGAAAAATGGTTCGCAATTTTTTCGTTATGGGTCACTAAAAGAAGGGCCATATTGGATTCACGTTGTAGGTCTATCATGATTTGAGCAATTTCTTCGCCAGTTTTACTATCTAAATTACCGGTGGGTTCATCGGCTAATAATACTTCAGGGGAGCCGACCAAAGCCCTTGCGATTGCTACTCGTTGCTGTTCCCCCCCAGAGAGTTCTCCGGGCCGATGATCCTTGCGGTGACTTAAACCCACCCTGGCTAGCATCTCTAAGGCTTTCGCGCGAGCATTTTCTTCATCTGATTTTCTAATTAATAAAGGTAACATCACGTTTTCTAAAGCAGTTAAAATTGAAATGAGATGATGAAATTGAAACACAAACCCAATTTTATTATTTCTGAACTCACTCAATTGTTTATCATTTTTTAAAAAAAGCTCTTCCCCCCGATAAAACACTTGCCCTGCGGTTGGGGTATCTAAGGTGCCTAATAAATGTAAAAGGGTTGATTTGCCAGCCCCAGAAGCGCCCAGCACCACCAGTGCCTCCTGTTCTTGTAATTGAAAATGGACACCTTTTAGCACCGCAATGGGTTGGCGCTCTTTGATAAAAGATTTGCTAAGCCCAACGACATTATAAAGGATTGTCATAAATTAAAATTCCACCCGTAAATTTTTGAGGCGAAACAAGGCCAGCCTTCCTGCAAAATAGGCAAGCAGCAAAGTCCACCCCACCACCAACAAGGCCATGGCATAGGAAAAGGCCACCGGGATTTTATCGACCATATAAACTTCGGCACTCACCGGAAGGACTAACCAATGTTTGAGGGAAAATAAAACAATGCCTGCAAAAATAAACCCAAAAACCAACCCGAAAAGGCCTAAATAAACCCCAATCCAACCAAAAATATTTTTAACTCGCCGCATATTCAACCCTAACGCCCGCAAAATAGAGATTTCACGTTTGCGTTCGTGAATCATGAGCACCAACACACCCAAGATATTAAAGCAAGCAATCAACACCAAGGCCCCCATGATGAAAAAAAACACTTTTTTCTCTAAACGTAAGGCCGAAAAGAGTTCGCCATTGAGTTGCATCCAACTCAAAACTCGGTATGACGAACCCAAATCTTCTTCTAATTTTTTGGCAAACTGCATACTTTGCATAGGATCGCGAAGTTTCATTTCTATTCCGGTGATTTTATCTTGAACCCCCACCATGTTTTGTAAAGTGGCCAAAGGCATGAGGGCGACATTGGCATCGTATTCATAATAGCCAGACTCAAAAAAACCAACGACGGTTAAAGAACGAAAAGCATTTAATTTAAGTTTTGTATCTTTTTGCGGAAGAAAAATTTTAAGGGATTGCCCTGGCTCTTGAATACCCAACTCCCTCGCTAGCTTAGAGCCTAAGATCACCGGCCTACTGCCATCGGTAGCATTAAAAATGGCTGGAACGGAAGAAAGTTTTGGCGGGGTTAAATGAGAGAAAATATTGACATCGTAAACCTGATGAA
Organism: Deltaproteobacteria bacterium; assembly: GCA_016183235.1. Classification (NCBI taxonomy): domain Bacteria; kingdom Pseudomonadati; phylum Myxococcota; class Myxococcia; species Deltaproteobacteria bacterium. Next base: position 5,570 of record JACPFA010000008.1, on the reverse strand, counting down.
AAGTTTTTGACTCGACCCCTTTAATACTCACGCCTTTCTTTTTGCCTTGGTGAGCGAGGATCCCCTCTAAATAAAGATAAGGGGTGGTGGCCTGTAAAGAGTCACCTAGATGGGCGGCAATTTGATCTGCCAAGTCGGGATCGGATTGCCAAGTCAGCGGGTTAAACACCACCAAATGGGCATTGAACCCCAACAAGGCCTTGTAAAAAGATTTTTCAACCCCCTGCACCACCGACTGAGTAACCAATAAAACCATCACCGCTAAGGCAACGCCACCCACTGCAATAGCTGTCACCAACCGAAAGGGGCCTTTGCGTAACGGCAGATTAAAAAAAATCTTCAATTTATTCATAACGCAGGGCATCCATGACATTTAAACGTGCGGTTTGGCGGGCGGGCAGAATGGCGGCCAACATGCTCACTACCGGGCCAAGGCAAAGGGTTATCAAAATCAACGGCAGATGCACCATCGCAGGCAGCGTTTCAATGTCGTAAGGTTGAGGCAATTGAATATGCCCCCACTGCACCAATAAAACCGCTCCCCAACCTAAAATGAGCCCCACACAAGAACCAACAATGCCAATAAAAAGCCCCACCTGTTTAAACACGCCTGCCGCCTTGGTTGATGGCAGGCCCAAAGATTTCCAAACTGCTATGTCTGGGAAATATTCGGCCACCATGAGGGTGAGCATCGACACAATATTAAAAGACGCAAACACCACCATCATGACCAAAACAATCTGCATGGCTAAGCGTTCTAATTTTAACGCATGAAATAGTTTGGTGTTCATTTCTTGCCAGGTTTGAATATTTTTTAATTCAGGTAATTGGGCCAATTTTTTCTTGGCAGCAGGCGCTTGATCGGGATTGGGAAACCATAAGGCCACTTGCCAAGGCAAATCTTCTTCAAAAAAACTTTTTGTGTTTTGGGCAGAAACCATGAGGTATTTACCATCATAATTGAGATACCCGGTGCGAAAAGTACCGATCAAACGAAATTGTTTAATCGAAGGAATAGCCTCCCCCGAGGGGTCGACATCGGAGAATGGATAAATAAGATCGACTTCTTCTAAAAGTTCTGGGGCCAAACCCATTTGATTGGCAAGTTCTTCGCCCACGATCACAGTGGGCAAACCTTCGATGGTTTTGCCTAAATCTTCCCAACTTAAACCGCGATAAAAGCGAAGGTTCATGTCAGCATAAGTGCCTGGCTTTGCCAAATCGATCGCACGAATATAAACGCCCTGCCCGCTATCACCTTCACTGAAAACCGATTGCAATATCCCTTCGGCCTCTTGATAAAAGGCCAGCTTTGCCTCGGGATAAAGTTTTTGAATCGTGTTTAAGATAGGTTGGCTTGCACCGTTGCTGCTTAGTTCCATCACCAAGTGGGCATTAAACCCAATGACTTTTTTTTGAATATCACTAAAAAAACCACCCATGACCGCTTGAATAAAAAAGAAGGCCCCACAACTAACCCCCACACCTAAAATGGCCATCCACGATAAGAAAGAAAGAATTTTCGATTGTTTTTTACCGAGTAAGATTTTTTTAGCTAGATAGCGCTCAATTTTCATGACGAGCTATTTATGCCTCATGTGAGGAAACAAGATCACATCACGAATCGAAGGTTGGTCGGTTAATAACATCACCAATCGATCAATGCCAATACCCTCGCCTGCGGTGGGGGGCATGCCATATTCCAAAGCATTGATAAAATCTTCATCGAGCCCCATCGCTTCTTCATCACCGGCTTCTTTGGCTTTAAGTTGTTCTAAAAAACGCCCGCGTTGATCGACCGGGTCGTTTAATTCGCTAAAGCCATTGGCAATTTCACGACCAAAAATAAATAATTCAAAACGATCGGTGAGATCGGGATCTTGGGCATTGCGGCGGGACAGCGGCGACACTTCGGTTGGATAATGGGTAATAAACATGGGTTGAATGAGTTTGGGTTCTACGATGTCTTCAAAAATTTCGGTTAACAAAACGGGCAGGCTTTCTTTGGGGCTAGTGAGCTTGATGTTTTTGGCTTCGGCAAATTGCAGGGCCTTTTCGCGTGAGCCCATGATTTCGGGTGGCACCTTGCCTATTTCAAGCAGTGATTGATAAAGGGGTAGCCGCTTAAAAGGTTTTTTAAATTGTAAAACTTCGCCTTGATAAGTCACGCTGCTGCTACCCACAATGGTTGTGGCTAACTTTTCTAACAAGTCTTCGGTTAGGGTCATCAAATCTTCATAAGTGGCATAGGCTTGATAAAATTCTAACATGGTAAATTCAGGGTTATGTTGAATGCTAATGCCTTCGTTCCGAAAATTGCGATTGACCTCAAAAACTCGTTCAAAGCCACCCACTACCAAGCGTTTCAAATAAAGCTCGGGGGCTATTCTTAAATAGAGGTCCATACCTAACGCATTGTGATGGGTCACAAAGGGTTTTGCTTTAGCCCCACCGGGAATGGGATGCATCATGGGAGTTTCACATTCGAGAAAATCGCGTTCGATAAAAAATTTGCGCATCTCGGCAATGATTTGGGCGCGCTTGCGAAAAACATCTTTCACACCAGGGTTGACAATCAAATCAACATAACGCTGCCGATAGCGGGCCTCAATGTCGGTGAGCCCATGCCATTTTTCCGGAAGATTTCTTAAGCCTTTGCCGGCTAAATGAAAATGCTCGACATGCACACTGAGTTCATTGGTTTTGGTGCGAAATAAATACCCCTCACAATAAGCAAAGTCGCCCATATCAAGGGTTTTAAAGACTTCAAATTCTGTTTCGGGCACTTGATCTTTACGAACATAACACTGCAGGTCGCCACTACGATCCCGCAGGGTGATAAACGCCGCCTTACCAAAAGAACGAATCAATAACACCCTCCCTGCCACTTGAACTTGAACTTTGCTTTGTTCAAGTTCTTCTTTGGTTTTATCATTGTAAGCCCTGACCAATTCACCTAAGGGATGGCTTGGCTTTAACCCATTGGGGTAAGGGTTGATGCCCTTTTCTGCTAACTGCTGGGCCTTTTCTTTGCGTTGTAAATAATATTGATTTTCTTCAGACATGGATAATCCGTTTAATCGGAAGCAACAAAACTATCAAGCAATACTATTAGTTATTGCGTTTAAGGCGCCTTAAAACGGGGGTTAATTCTTCTATCTTAAAAAGTAAGGCGCAGGCTAAATAAATCAATACCCCCAGGGCCATCAGTAAAAGCACCAAGATCAAATGCCCCCAAAGCCCAGAGAAAGAAAATCGAATGAGTTGATTTTCAGCGCCCCATAAACCCAGCCACATGAAGGCCGAAGCTAAGCTCATCTTGAAAATAGGCAACCCTAGCTGGCCTAAACCCAAAGCGCCTACTTGCCGATGTAATAGCCAAATAAGCCCAATGAAATTAGTCACCGACCCCATCGCCACCCCAAAGGCCAAACCATAATGTAACCATGTATCTTTGAGTGAATAACCCACCGCAATATTAACGATCATAGCCGCCACTGCGGCAATCACGGGTTTGCGCGATTCTTGTACTGAATAAAAAAAGGCAGTGAGGATACGATTGGCACTCACAAAGGGTAGGCCCAACACAAAGTATTGAACCGTTCGAGCAGTTTGATGAGAGGCCTCGGCGTCAAACCCACCCCGCTGAAAGAGCAACACCACAATGGGCAAGGCAATAGCCGCAATACCTACACTTGCGGGAATATTGATAAACCAATTAAGACTTAAAGCATCGCGTAAACTTTTTTTCAAAGCATCAGTCTTTTGCTCTGCCACCAAGTGAGAAAAAGAAGGCAAAGCCACCGTAGCAAACGAAATAGCAAAAACCCCCATCGGAAATTCTACAATTCGGTCGGCATACCAAAGAAAACTCACACTGCCGGTGGGTAAATAAGAGGCCATAAAAGTAATGGCAAAAATATTGATTTGATACACCGCTGAACCAATAATACTTGGCACCATTAATTTACCAATCCGCCGAACCCCGGGGTGCAATAAATTAAACGAAGGCTTAAACAAAAAACCCTCTTTAATGAGGTAGGGAATTTGCACCAATAGCTGTAAGGCGCCCCCCAACAACACACCCCAACTAATGGCCACGCTGGGCAGATCAAAAAATTTTTGAAAACCAAAGGCAAAGAGAATAATCCCCAAATTCATAAAAATGGGGCTGGCGGCGCTGGGCCCAAAACGAAAGCGCGCATTGAGGATGCCCATACACAAGGCCGCAAGGCTGATCGTTAAAATATAAGGAAAGGTAATTCGAGTAAGGGCAACGGTTAAGGCAAATTTTTCGGGGTTTTGATTAAAACCATAAGCCGTTGCTTTAACAAACCAACTCGCCCCTACCACTCCACTTACCGCTAATAAAATGAGAAACAAAGTTAAGTAGGTAAAGGTTATGTCACTCACCCGCTTGGCTTCGCTTTCAGATTTTTTGAGATATTCGGTAAAAATGGGAACAAAGGAAACGGTCAAATTACCTTCGGCAAACAAGCGCCGCAACAGATTGGGAATACGAAAGGCCACATAAAAGGCATCGGCGGCTTCCCTCGCCCCCAAAAAATAGGCAATCGCCGTGTCTCGTGCCAACCCCGTTATGCGGCTTAAGAAAGTAAAAAAACTCATCACCCCGGCCCGTTTGGCCATGGCACGCTTACTGGTTAGAACCTCCATATCCTTTCAGCTGTTAGCCGATTAGTGATTGAGTTTCCACTTATTTGTAAGGTGTCATTCTGAATCCGGCAGGAGGGAATAAAAAATAAGATAATTTCAATAAGTTCATTTTCTTCTGTCATAAAATTTTGTTTGTTATTTTATCTTTTTGCTTCGCCTCTTGTTTCTCTTTGCTAAAACTTTTTTAGGAAGAGGAATGCTTCTGCTTTCAATCAATCTCCGCTCCCGATTGATTTCCTGACGCAATTCCTCTTCTGTGGGCAAATAGAGCATGTACTTGGACGCAAAAAGCTGCTTGCTATCTTTCAGTATCGAATAATGAGCAATCGTTTCATTTTTCTTAGTACAAAGAATTAAGCCAATACTTGGGTTGTCTCCTTCAGTACGGTATCTCTCATCAAACATTCTGACATAGCTATCCATCTGTCCGACATCTTGATGGGTTAATTCGCCAATTTTTAAATCGATCAAGAGATAGCATTTCAAAATGCAGTTATAGAAAACTAGATCGATGTAGAAAAAGTTGTCATCAAATTGTAGGCGCCTTTGTCGCCCGATGAAAGCGAACCCCTTTCCAAGCTCAAGAAGAAACGACTGCAGATTATCAATAATTGCCGTTTCCAGATTTCTTTCATGGAATTTTGAAGAGTCAGGCAGGCCGAGAAAATCGAGGATATAGGGATCCTTAATGGTATCAGTCGGCGTTGCGATGATGTGTCCCTTGCGGATCAAATTCATCACACCATCTTTGTCCCGTAAGCGATCACCAAACCCACCCTACACCTTACCTTAAAATCTTGGAATCAATTTTGTGGGGCACGAGTTTTTCGATTTGATCGGCGGTTTGGCATCGGGGCAGTTCAGTCAGCAAGTGCCTCATGTAGGCATAGGGG
>JACPFA010000007.1 GCA_016183235.1 Deltaproteobacteria bacterium | reverse complement strand
TCCACTGCATTGTTCTAAGGCTTCATCCACAGCTAAGTTAGCAGCAGCTTCCCAGGCATCACTACAACTATGGGAAAACTTCCTCAATACTCGCTTAGCATGCGCTTTGGCCCTCTGACAGGGGTCAAGACTCGAGAGATCCATAAGATCGACTTTATAACTATCAACTGAAAAGTCGACGGCATTAATAACCCCTGTTGGCGTTGGTTTTTTTAATACTTGGGCTTGACTCATTGAGGAGATGGATAAAAGTATTGTAAAGACCACCCCACTCATTAATGTTAATAATTTCTTCATTGCATCCTCCTTCACACAAAAAGTTAGAGTTAAAAAATTACGGTTTATGACCTCGCCAGATTTATGCCAAACCAGCCAAAAAAGTACTTAACTGAAATCATTGGTGTTTTGTCCCATATATTTCGCCCCACGCCCTGTTTTCTGTATAAAAGGGGGGTTCTTTCCCCAATCTATGCTTATTTTTTAAACATCGACATACAGATAGAACGCAATGAGGCGAAACTGTGAATTCAGCTTAACAACTCATTGAAATAATAATTGATTAGAGGTTATCCCCAGCACTGCATACCATGTGTATAAGATAATGTAGGGTAATATAGGGCAGCTGAGGATTATTCGGCTGAAAATTTGAACTGATAACTGCCGATTTGGATGAGATCCCCATCGGAGAGCGCATGTTCTTCAATGCGTTTGGCGTTTACCAACACGCCATTTGAACTTTTTAGATCGACCACGACAAAATTCCCATTCATGAAATTAATGGCTGCGTGTTGGCGGCTCACCTTAGCTTCTTTAAGCACAATGTCATTGGTGGGAGAACGGCCTATGCTGGTGTTTTCGCCCAACAGGATTTCTTTGTCGTCATAGTCGCCTTTAAGCACAATGAGTTTAGCTTCGGTATCAGCTTGCTCAAAGGGCACCTTAGCCTTGGTGGCGTCAGAGACTTCTTCGTGAGTTGCAGCGGCTTCTTCGGATTCAGGTGCTTCTAATGGAATCCCACGTAAAATATTAGACAGCGAATCATCAAAGTTGGCTGGCTTTTTAGGTTCTTCGGTTTTGGTTTGAACCGGCGGGGCCTCTGGTTTTTCTGGAACTATTTTTTCAGGTTCTGCTGAGAAATAATCGCCCCCTGAGTCTTGTAAAAACAAATCTAATTCGTCGTCTAAATTGTCTAAGGAAATATCTTCCACCTTTTTTTCTTCTTTAACGGGTTGAACGGGTGCAGAGGGAGGGGTTGGCTTAGCTTCAACTTCAGGTTCAGCTTTGGGGAGGACGGCAGCTGCTTGTTTAGCGGCTAATCTAGAGTCGGTGCCAGGTTCTTCAGGAATAGGGCCACCCACAATTTGCTCGTATTGCTCAATAGAGTGATTGATAACGCCTAAGATATTTTTAACTCCATCGATCTTCTCATTCTGTTCAGCCTCGATCGATTGAAATTTGGCGTCGGAATATTCCCCTAAGAAATGCCGAAATTTGGCCTCTTCTAAAACTTGTTCTAAGCTTGCAACTTGATTTTCTTGTTCTTTGCGAGCCGTGTAGAGCCCTAACAATTCTTTAGAAATTTCTTTGCGTTTGCCTTCAAAGGCCTTTTGAATGTTTCGTTTTTTATCAACATAATCTTGCTGGACCCGAGCAAACACCGAAGGGGATACTTCCTGGCGATGTTGATTCATTTTCTCCAGGCGTTCTAAGACGGTATTAAGCTCTTGCTTAATTAAATTAGCTTCATCAAACACATCTTGTTTTATTTGATAAGCACTTGAATCTATAAGTGAATTATTCCCCATGTTTTTACCTTCTTGCTGTTTAGTGGTTCGCTCTTGAGTTGCTATCTTCGCCATGTACGGTATCTCCTTTTAAGATATTTTATCAGCTTTATCGAGTTGTGCCAGCAATTTTTATTGAAAGGGGCCCTGGAAAGGCCTAAAAATGATTGCTTGATTAATTATGAAATAAATAGAAAAATAGAAGGAATATCAGAGGGTTTTTAGTTTTTTAAGGGATACAAAGGGTTTAAATTATGGCTGGTAAAAAAGATGCCAAACCTACCAAGCAGGATGATCTCGACAAAACGCTGCTGGATATCGATATCCGTAACCTGAAACCAGGTGAAGACGAAGACGCCGATTCCGATAAGACCATCGTAGATATGGATATCACCAAGTTTAAGGAAGAAATGCCAGAAGAAGAGAGTGGTGGGTTTAGCGACCCAGAGCTGACGTATGTTTTAGAAGAAGAAAAGAAAATAGGGGAGGTTACCGAAGAAACCAATCTCAATCATTTTCATAAAACCCAAGCTGAAAACACAGATCTTAACATTGTAGCTCCGCCGATCGAAATAGAAGCGCCCCCCGCACCCAAGCAAACGACCGAACCCCTTGCTAAAACCCCGCCGGTGTTTCCATGGCTAGGCATGGCTTTGGCCGGGGTGTTTTGGATCTTTAGTCTCATTGCCTGCCTTGAAATTCTTCGCAAAGGCACTTCTTTAAAAATGGCCGTCTTTGCGGCTTTGGGTTTGCAAACTTTTTTAATTATAGGCGGGGTGCTTCGCAAGTTTTCCAACACAACGTTATGGCGTTATGCGGGTTTGATTTATTTAGGATTGTACTATTATAATCTTCTGCGTTTTAATTCTACCGATCCCCAGGCCCTCACTTTTTTTGGTATTACAACCGAAAGGCTTTTAGTCGTATGGGTATTGCTGACCTACCTTTTTACAAGTTCATTAGGGATTTTAAAACGTAACTTTAAATTATGGTTGCGCGTTGGTTTAATCGCCCCGCTTATTGTTTACTTAATACCGGTTATTTTAACGATCATTTATAAAAGCACCTTAGAAGACTTGGGCCCCTTTTCATTTGGCATTGAAGGCTTGCCCTTTGCACTGCGGCCCATCTCTTTGTCTTTGGGTTGGCTCCCTATCGTTGCTTCTATGATGATAGCGATGAGTTTTTTCGTTACCGACTCGCAAGCACGTTGGGCTTCTTTTCGCCAAGAATTTGGCCCAAGTTTAATTTTGTTAATTCTATTATTTTTATCAGGGCATACTTTGCTTAATCGCCAAGGCATTTTGCATCCTTTAAATTTTGTTTATCGCATGCAAGTTCCTTCGGGATCAGCGTCGGCAAACTTAACCACGGGTGGCCCACTGCTAGCGGTACAGGCCAATATAAAACCGGGCGTTCAAGTCGCACCTTTGATTCTAGCGCTTTCTGAACCTGCTTTGGAAAAGGGGCAACAGGTTGTTTACGCCATGGTTAAAAATTCAGAAGGTCGAGATTTTTTTGGTCTTAAACCCAATCAGTTTTATTGGAAATTAGACGAACAAAAAATCAAACCAGCAAAATTGCTTTCGGTGTCTCGTCAGCACAAAACTCAACATAGTTTGATCGTGGTTAATCCGGTGGGTTTGAATGGCGCACATGAAATCATGATCAAACGTGCCATCCAGGAACTGCTCACCACCAAAGGGCTAGCTAAACAAATTTTAATTTATACCCCCAAAGACAATACCGGACTAACTTCGTTTGTTGAATCGGCTTTGAAAAAAGATGCCGCGATCCGGTCGGTTATTTATGTTGGCGCAACCCTGGATGAACCAGCTAATGCTTTAAAAAATACCGTTGAAAAAAAGAAACTAAAGTTTGCCTCAATTTTGGCAAACGCCGTTGAGCCTAGTCAGATTTACAGCAGTATTTTGCAAAAATTGGCCGGTGATTTTGGGCTTTATCGCCTCCAACTCGAAACCGCTAGCCTTGAGCCCACCCTCAAAATACTACCCTCTGAAGATAACACGGCCATCGATTTTTCCTTAGCAGGAATGCAACCCGATGCAGCTGCGATGGTGTTAGTTAAAGCCGGGGACCAAATTTTAAAACAGCTGGGTTATCAAGAAAAATATCATCTACCTTTGCAAACCATCCCTGCTGATGCAGGGCCGCTCACGATCGAGCTTATTCAAAATGAAAAAAGTTATTTATTCAACCTGCCTTTGCCCACTTTTACCGCAGGTAAAGCTAATTTTGTTAATTTGTTCGACAAGAGTTTGGTTTCGGGAACTCTTAATTTAGAAGTCGGGGTTGATGGGCAAAGCAGCCGCAGTATTAAGTTTGTTGAATTCTTTTTAGATGGCAATAAAGTTGGCACAGCCAGTTCAGAACCCTTTCAATTTAAATGGGACACTTCTTCCGAAGAAGAGGGCGAACATCACCTGCAAGCCATCACTAATTTTTCAGATGGCGACCATCAAACTCTACAAGCCATAGTTTTTGTGAGCAAAGACATGCCAGAGTTTAAGCTGCTTCGGCCCAATGTGGGTGAATATCTTTCGAATGTAACTGAAATTGAAGCCACCGTAAGTGGTGCTTATTTCAATCAAATTCAAAAGGTAGAATTTTATATTAATGGTGAATTGATTGGCGAGGCTTTGCAATCGCCTTATCGTTATTTGTGGGATAATTCTAATTATCATACGGGGAATTATTCTGTTCAAGCCAAGGCCCTTTTGCCATCCGGGCAATTTTTGTCAACCGGGGTAACGGTTAAATTAAGTCAGGCCAAGTTATCACTTGCAGCGCAAGAAGGAACCAGTGGCATGCTTTACCCGGATCATATTTTGTGGGTGCTCGATTATTCTGAATTTGCCAAAACGCCCATTTTTGGTGGCCGAGTGGTCGATCAAATTGCAACCTTAGGTTTAGATGCAATTACAAAGCTGCCCGATCAATTATCTTCAACTTTAATCACAATGGGAGGTGGCAAACCCTTAACCCATCACCATTGTCGAGATGTAAGCATTTTCAGAACGCAAAAAAGTGATTGGCGTGCGAATTTAAATACCCTTTTTCCAAAAGGAGAAAGACCTTTAGAATTTAGCCTGCGCCAGGCCCATCAAATTTTGAAAAAAGCCAAGGGGACCCACCGTATTATTTTGGTTACTCATGGCTGGGATACTTGTGAAGGGGATCCTTTTGCAGCCGTTGAGGGTTGGCAAAAGCAGGGTGATACCACGCGAGTCAATGTGATTGCTTTAGGTAGCTTGTCTGAAAAAGAAGAAAGCCTGTTGCGAGGCTTGGCCGAAAAGGGGAAGGGTAATTTTTATGGAGTGGCCAATCTAACCTCGCTAGAGCAAGCCTTAGAAAATGCCACTCGTATTTATTTTCGACTGACTGACTTTAAAGGTAAAAATGTTTTAGAAGCCCCTTTAAGCACCAAAGCTTATTCGATTCGGGCGGGGGAATATCGTTTAGAAGCTGATTTAGACCCACCCCTTATCAATGAAAAGTTTGTTCTCCCCAATGGGGCCGATCGCCAGATGCACGTGCTGATGCAGAACGGTAAATATCAATTTCAAGAATAATTTCTAGAAAACTCGCCTAAGTTCTTGCTGTGGAGAAGCCATCGCGGAAGCGGCGGGGCCCCCAATGAGGATTAGCAGGCATGGACTTTCTGTCATTGCGAGCCCAACGGGCGAAGCAATCTCACCGGTTAAACAGAAGAGATTGCTTCGGCTGGATGGCCTCGCAATGACAGAGAGTCGCCGATGGAGTGCGGCTGACGAAATAACCCAAGCGTTCTCCCTGCAAGACTGAAGCATTACGTTTTCCACTTATTAATTTCCACTTATTAATATGTACAAGCCGAGTCAATATGTCAGTTAACTGCCGAGTGAAAATGTCAGTAGGCAGTTTTCATATTGAGTTAACATTTTTAAAAAAGATGTCATTGCGAGCGAGCTGAAGGCTCGCGTGGCAATCTTCGTTATTTAACT
>JACPFA010000006.1 GCA_016183235.1 Deltaproteobacteria bacterium | reverse complement strand
TTGAGAAGAATATAACTTTTTTTCGAAAATAACCGCAACACCCTCTGCTCCTCTTCTATCCAAAGGACAACGAAGGCACACCCCTGCACACCCTCTTAAACCCCATTATTACTTTTGGGCCCATCCTGATTAGCGCCTACAGCTTTCAGGTGCTCCTGAAAGACTTGCAGGGTAATACCCTTAACTGAAGCATTACTTTATGGCTCTTTTTGCCCTTGAATATCGCGAACTTCTGATTTATAAGAAAGTTACTATAGTTTATAATTTTAACATAAACCTATTTAACTTTATTATATATACAAATGGATCCACGCACTAACCCCTATGCACCGGGAGCAGGTACGATACCGCCTGAACTTGCGGGAAGAGATGAAATTATTGAAAAGGCATCGATTGCTCTAGATCGATGTCGAAATGGGCTTGCTTTTCGAAGTTTATTCTTAGTTGGTTTACGAGGGGTAGGAAAAACTGTTTTGCTCACTCATATTTCAAAAAATGCAGAGGCTCAAAAATTTGCTGTGGTCTCAATCGAAACACCAGAAAAGCGTTCATTACCGGCATTGCTTATTCCACAACTTAGAAGTGCCTTGCTTAAATTAGATAGAATGGCTGCTGCAACGAAGGTAGGAAAACGGTTATTACGAGTTCTTGGTGGTTTTGTGCAGGCCATGAAACTGAAGTACCAAGACGTTGAATTCGGATTAGATTTAGGAAATGAGCCAGGGGTCGCTGACTCAGGGGACTTAGAGAAAAGAAAACAGCCTTCGTTCTTTTTATTGATGAAATTCAATATATCGAAGAAGAACAATTTGCAGCTTTGATTATGGCTCTTCACAAGTGCGCTCAGAATCAACTTCCTATTGCCCTCATTGGGGCTGGGCTGCCTCAACTAGTTGCACAAGCTGGGCGTGCAAAATCCTATGCAGAAAGATTATTTGAATATCCTGAAATCGGCCCACTTACTCAACTTGCGGCACGAGAAGCCCTTGAAGTACCCGCTCAAAAATTAAATGTGAAATATGAAAGCGATGCTTTGGGTTATATTTTAGAGCAGACCCAATGCTATCCCTACTTCATACAAGAGTGGGGCAAATATAGTTGGCAATGTGCAGAATGCTCTCCCATTACTCGACATGATGTGGAAGTAGCTACTAAGCTAGCTATTTCTGATTTAGATGCCAGTTTTTTTCGAGTTCGGTTTGACCGCTTAACGCCCAGTGAAAAGAGATACTTGCGTGCCATGGCAGAGCTTAAAGCGGGTCCTTATAGGTCGGGAGATATTGCACATCTCTTACATAAAGAAGTTCAATCCGTAGCACCTATTCGTGCAGCCCTAATTAGTAAAGGTATGATTTACAGCCCTTCTCATGGCGATAATAATTTTACAGTGCCATTATTTGATGGGTATATAAAACGAGTCATGCCCGATTTCAATAAAGCAGCTTAAGTCTAAGCGGCAGGCTTTGACCGCGCGCGCATCTTTTGAAAGGCGTGCTGAAAAAGCACAAGCATCAGGTAGGAAAAGGCTTATCGATGATTTGAAAAGACAAGCGTTCTTTAATTTCTTCGATTTTTGCTAGCTCGTATTGCTGGGCCAACAAGGCATTTACCTTGGCCATTAATAATTGTTCGCCTTGCAGGTAAGTATAATACACTTGCGCCGGCACATCCGAAACCACACGCGGATTGTAGGCATTATTTGAAGAAGGCTGAGTTTCAGCCCCCACGGCGTTGCGAATATCTTCAATCGTTTTAGGCACCGCTTGCGATAGGCCCAAGTCGACATTGATTTGGGGAATGATAGTTGAAATTCTATTTTCACTATAAAAACGATTGAGCTCTTTACTGGCCTCCAATAAAGACTGGCGATTATCTTGCAATTGTTCCCGAATAAAGATTTTATTGCGCTTAGACTCGGACGACTCGTTATTATTGGTAAAATCCTGAGCCTCCACGAGTAACTTCTCTAACATTCTTACCCCCAGCTCAGCATCATACCACTGCATCGTGATTTTGATGGTTTGATCTTTTTTATCCGACTTAACCTTTAAAACATTTTTCATAAAAAAACCCACGGCATCTTCTAAGATAGGCCTTTTTTCTTCAGGTTTATTTTTGAATTTTTCAGGTGGAAAGAAAACTGGCAACAAATTCAACCCCTCCACTACTCGGGTAGCCAAGGTTCTACTTTGTAAAATACTGACCAATTGGTTAGATTTACTATCCCCCCCACCTAATCCCGCTGCCAGCCCCCCTAACCCCTCCACCCCCCCCAATTGCCCCAATACGCTGGACAACTTATTGGTATTACCCGAAGGTGCTGTAATGGTGGCCATAATATTATATTTTCTTGGTAACAGCTTACACGTACCATAAGCACCTATCGTCACCAACATCGTCATTAACAAAATCAACCATTTTTTCTTCCATAAAACTTGGAAATATTCGAAAAGATCAACTTCTTCTTCCTGCATTTCATAAAGATAGGGTTGCTGTGGATAATAAGGCTGTTGTTGAATTTCGTTGGGGGTTTTGAGGTTCGACATTTTTATTATTTAAATAAAGCCACACTCGTAAGTGCAATAGAAGCAATGGTGGTAAACAAACCAATCATATATTGTTCAGTAAATATTTTCTGTGGCACCAAGATGGTATCCCCCGGATTAACGAGCGTGGTTTCATAATCTTTAGGGCGAATCTTTCGCTTCACCCCATCATGGCTAACAATAACTGCATAGCGTTTGGCATCAAGCCTTGGCCCACCTGCCATGGCTAAATAGTTACTCAAAGTAAAATGCTGATTAAAATTCACCGACCCCGGCCGATGTAAGGCGCCATTCATAAAAACCCGATCTTCAAAGGAGGGGTAAAAGATATTATCATTGGGCAACTTATTTAAATTATAATCAAAGGTGTTTTGTTTGGTTAAAAAATGAGGCGCCACAATCACATCACCATTTTTCACCTCAAAACTTTGCAATTCTGAGGCCGTTCTTTCAACCTCCCATACATGCTTTTGCTCCAAATCATCAAACCGAATAATCTTAACCGGGTCAAGCCGAGACGCCCCCACCGTAAACCCACCCACCGCCTTTATCACGTCATACACATTTTTTTCACTCTTAACTTCATATTCCCCCGTGCGATTGATCGCCCCCTCTACCTGAATAACCTTCTTTTTAAGAGGAATGTAAATCGTATCATTTTCTAACAAAAAGGGATTTTGGCTGACATTGCCATTTATTTTATATTCGTAAAGATCCAACAAATAAGCCCTGCCTTCAGCAACTTTTCGCAACTCTACAAACCGCTCCGACCCCTTTTCGCCAAAACCCCCCGCCATATTAATAGCCTCCGTCACCCGAGTAGAAGGCGGTACGCGATAAACCCCAGGCTTACCAACTTCACCCAAAATATGCACCTGCATGCCTTGGCCAAGCATCCCCAAGGCCGTGCTTAATTCGGAAGATCCGCTGACAGACGAAGAACCTGGAGAAAGAGAGCCTACTTTTTTGTTGAGCAAAAACTCTTTACTCCGGCTGGAGCTAGGAAGCTCTTCTTCCACTTCCCCACCATTTGTTTGAATAGTTCCAAAACTACTGTTTAAAGTATCTACACGACGCTGGGCCATGGCCCCCACGGGGAGCAAATTCAAAACCATACAACCCACTACGCAATAAGAACCTATTTTCATTATGTTTATTTTCATGATAGTCGTTCAAAAATTGAAACTAAGCTTTAATCATTAAACTTAACAATGTCAATTGTTTGCAAGAGCCTCCACTTGAAGGCCACTATGAAGCCTGTTTTTATTACTAATCATGCAAGACTTCATGATGAAGGAGCGTGGTATACTGGAAACCGAGATTATGGAGACCCTCAATTCAGGTGATAGTCGCCGCTATTAGCCTTTATTTTTAGTATTTTAGTAGGGAGTTCTTATGAAAATTACTTACGATACAAAAGCAGATGCCGCTTATATCCGTTTTATGGATGAAGAGGTAGCTGCGGAAAGAACTACGACAGACATCTATACTCAATGAAATTGAAACAAAATAGGAAACTATGTTGAAACCTAAATTTACGATCACCAATGAAATCACTTCTGCTTTGACCAGCATTGAACGCGCCCGAGGTTTTTTGGACGCGGCCAAGCTTTCTGAAGATTGGGTCAAGAAAATGCGAGCCCGTGCCCTTATTCTTGAAGCGCACCACACCACCCATATTGAAGGGACCCATCTCACCCTGGAGCAATCGGAGCGCTTGCTCTCCGGAGAGAAGCTCACGGATGTTGATAAAGATGATGTTCGCGAGCTGTTAAATTACAAAAAAGCCTTTGAACTTGTGGCCAGCTATCTGGGCGAAGGTTCACCCATTACGGAAGGCCTGATTCGTGAAATCCACAAACGCCTTGTCACGGGTGTGCGTGGGAATTCAGCAACACCCGGAGAATATCGAAAAATTCAAAATTACGTTGCCAATTCCAAAACGAAGGAAATCATTTACACGCCACCCCCTGCCCATGACGTTCCGCACCTCATGCAAGAACTTGTTTCATGGTTGGGATTGGAATCTCAAATCAATCCGCTTTTGGTTGCGGGCATAGCGCAATTTCAACTGGTGCACGTTCATCCTTTCATTGATGGCAATGGAAGAAGCGCACGTTTGCTTTCAACACTGTGTTTGTATCGTTCCGGCTATGACTTCAAAAAACTTTTTACCATTAGTGAATATTATGACCGCAATCGTAGTGCTTATTACAAAGCGATTCAGAGTGTACGGCAAAATGATTTGGATATGACGGTTTGGCTTGAATACTTCGTTCAAGGGCTGGCCACACAAATGCAGGAGGTTCGTGAAAAAGGTGAAGAGATTATCAAACTGGATATTTTTGCCCAAATTCATGAGCTTTCCAAACGTCAGAAAGAGATCGTAGAATTCATGGCAGAAAAACTAGAATTTAAAATTCAGGATTATTTGTTGGCACATCCGAAGATGAATCGGCGAACCTTACAGCGGGATTTAAAAATCCTTCTTGATAAGAACCTCATCTCTTCAGAGGGAGCCACAAACAAGCTTGTTTATCGCCTAACCAAGAAGCTCTAAACTTGCGACAAACTCACGACATAACTTGTGACAAACTTAGGACAAAACTCACGACAATACCTCACAAGTATATGTAATTATTATGTTTTATAAATTGAGGTTAAGCTTTAATTATTAAACTTAACAATGTCAATTGTTTGCAAGAGCCTTGCAAGAGCCTCCACTTGAAGGCCACTATGAAGCCTGTTTTTATGTAAGCGATCACCAAACCCACCCTACACCTTACCTTAAAATCTTGGAATCAATTTTGTGGGGCACGAGTTTTTCGATTTGATCGGCGGTTTGGCATCGGGGCAGTTCAGTCAGCAAGTGCCTCATGTAGGCATAGGG
>JACPFA010000005.1 GCA_016183235.1 Deltaproteobacteria bacterium | reverse complement strand
CTACATGCCCTATCGTCCCCACGTTCACATGCGGCTTCTTCCGATCAAATTTCTCCTTCGACATAACTTTGCTCCTTATTATATGGATCCCGGATCCCCGGATCAAGTCCGGGGCAAGCTCGTCCGGGATGACGATATTTTTTTAAACTTTACCTTTTGTTTTAGCAATAATCTCTTTAGCCACACTCTCTGGCACTTTCTCATAATAAGCAAATTCCATCGTGTAAGTTGCACGACCTTGAGTGGCTGAACGCAAATCTGTTGAGTAGCCAAACATATTGGCCAACGGAACTTCAGCGCGAATCACTTGACTGCCAGCCCGCATTTCGGTGCCCATGATCTTGCCGCGGCGGCTACTCAAATCACCAGCTACCGAACCCATAAATTCTTCGGGCAAAACCACTTCGACCTTCATGATGGGTTCTAACAAAACCATGCCCGCTCGTTCACAAGCAGCTTTCAAAGCCATAGAACCTGCAATTTTAAAGGCGATTTCACTACTATCGACCTCGTGGAAAGAACCATCAAATAAAGTGGCTTTAATATCAACTAAAGGATACCCCGCGATAATACCATTATCGAGCGCTTCACGAACGCCCTTTTCAACGGGAGAAATAAATTCGCGTGGCACCGAACCGCCCACAATCTTGTTGATAAATTCAAAACCCTTACCCTGTTCATTGGGTTCGATCTTTAACCACACATGACCATATTGACCACGACCACCGGTTTGCTTGATATATTTACCCTCAGCTTCGGACAATTTGGTAATCGTTTCACGATAGGCCACTTGTGGTTTACCCACATTGGCATCGACCTTAAACTCGCGCACCAAACGATCAACAATGATTTCCAAATGCAATTCGCCCATCCCTGAAATAATAGTTTGGCCCGTTTCAGTATCAACCTTGACGCGGAAAGAAGGATCTTCAATCGCAAGTTTTTGTAAAGATTGGCCCAGCTTTTCTTGATCGGCCTTACTCTTGGGTTCGATCGCAACACTGATAACCGGATCAGGAAAATCCATCAACTCGAGCACAATGGGTTTATTTTCATCACACAGGGTATCACCTGTGGTTGTGTATTTGAGGCCCACAGCCGCCGCAATATCACCCGCATGCACGACTTTAATTTCTTCGCGTTTATTAGCATGCATTTGCAACAAACGACCAATGCGTTCTTTTCTGTTTTTAGTGGAATTAAGAACGTAAGAACCCGACTCTAAAGTACCTGCATAAACCCGAAAGAAAGTAAGATTGCCAACATAGGGATCGTTCATGATTTTAAAGGCCAAGGAGGCAAAAGGCTTGTCAGGATCGGGGTCGGCATGCATGACTTTTTCTGGATCATCAGGATCGTTACCTTCGGCAGGAGGAATATCTAAAGGAGAAGGCAGATAATCAATGACGGCATCGAGCAATTGTTGCACACCCTTATTTTTAAAAGAAGCGCCACACAAAACCGGCGTGATGTGCATGGCAATCGTAGCTTTACGCGCCACATTTTTTAATTCTTCAACGGTTGGAGCTTTGCCTTCAAGATAGGCTTCCATGAGTTTTTCATCTTGCTCAACCACCGACTCCACTAATTTATCATGATATTTCTGCGCTAGTTCTTTTAAATTGTCAGGGATGGCAACCATCTCGTAACGAGCGCCTAGGCTTTCTTCGTCAAATAGGACAGCCTTCATCGCAATAAGATCAATCAGACCCGAATAACTATCTTCTGCCCCAATCGGCAGTTGAAAAGGGACGGCCTTGGTAGCAAGACGCTCTTCCATCATCTTCACAACATTGAAAAAATCGGCGCCAATGCGATCCATTTTATTGATAAAGGCAATCCGAGGGACACCGTGCTTATTGGCTTGCCGCCACACCGTTTCAGACTGAGGTTCAACCCCACCCACGGCACAAAACACCCCAATGGCCCCGTCTAACACGCGCAAACTGCGTTCAACTTCGATGGTAAAATCCACGTGCCCTGGGGTATCGATAATATTGACCCGAACATCTTTCCAAAAACAAGTCGTAGCAGCCGAGGTGATGGTGATACCTCGTTCTTGCTCTTGCTCCATCCAATCCATGATGGCCGTGCCTTCATGGACCTCACCTAATTTGTGGGTTTTACCCGTATAGAAAAGAATTCTTTCCGTGGTGGTGGTCTTGCCCGCATCGATGTGGGCCATGATGCCAATATTTCGAGTTTTTTCTAAAGAATAAGTCGCCATTTCCCCTACCACCTAAAATGTGCAAAGGCCTTGTTAGACTCGGCCATTTTATGAACATCATCACGTTTTTTAATGGCCGCGCCACGATTATGGTAGGCCTCGATAATTTCTCCGGCTAAACGATCTTTCATGGTTTTCTCGCCTCTTTCGCGAGCATAAGTAATAAGCCACCGCAGGGCCAGAGTCACTCGCCGGTCAGAGCGAACTTCAATAGGCACTTGATAGTTAGCACCCCCGACTCGCCGCGACACAACTTCAAGTACTGGTTTAATGTTATCCATCGCCTGTTTGTAAACCTTGAGCGGATCATCACCTAACCTGCTACCAATAATATCAAAGGCTCCATAAACAATACGTTCAGCTAAACTTTTTTTGCCACCCCACATTATTTTGTTGGCGAGCTTAGCCACTAACTTATCCTTGTATTTAGGATCAGGCAAAATTTTACGATGAACGGTTTTTCCTTTACGCGACATAAGCTCTCACCTAGTTTTTAGGACGTTTAGCCCCATATTTTGAACGCGCTTGCCGTCTTTTTTCTACCCCAACGGCATCGAGCGTCCCACGAATGATATGATAACGAACCCCTGGCAAATCTTTTACCCGGCCCCCGCGAATCAAAACCACAGAGTGCTCTTGTAAATTATGACCTTCGCCTGGAATATAAGCCGTGACTTCGATGCCATTGGTCAATTTTACCCGCGCCACCTTACGTAAAGCGGAGTTAGGTTTTTTAGGGGTAGTGGTGTAAACACGAGTACACACCCCTCGCTTTTGTGGGCAGTTTTGCAAAGCAGGCGAAGAGCTCTTCCAAGCTTGCTTCTGCCGCCCTACGCGGATCAGTTGGTTAATCGTAGGCATTCGAGTTCAAGGCCTCATCATCTAAAAGATTAAAATCTCCAAGGTTGGCTTTTTAAAACCTTTGTAAATTCAATAGGTTGCAAAAAGCTAGCTTAGAAAATAAAAAAACGGCAGGTTAAGTAACATGCATGGGGTAAAACTGTCAAGGTAATGATAAAGAATTCTCACTATTTAACGAGTTTTCTTTAAGCCGAAACATTTAGCTTGCCCTCGCATCGAAAGCTTCTTCGCCTTGTCCTTCCGTTTCGTCAACTTCAAAGCGAATCTCACGATATTTACGCAAACCGGTTCCTGCAGGAATTAACCGACCCATGATAACATTTTCTTTCAGGTCCTTGAGATGGTCGGTTTTCCCAGAAACAGCTGCTTCGGTGAGTACCCGAGTGGTTTCTTGGAAGGATGCAGCCGAGAGGAACCCTTCGGTGTTGAGAGAAGCCTTGGTGATACCCAATAAAATGGGCTCAGCCACGGCTGGGCGCTTCTTAGCTTTTTTGATTTCTTCGTTAGTTTTGCGAAATTCTTCTCGATCGACCGTTTCATCGATGAGGAAGGTGGTATCGCCCTGTTCACTAATGCGCACTTTACGTAACATCTGCCGCACAATGACTTCGATGTGTTTGTCGTTAATTTTAACACCTTGCAATCGATAAACCTCTTGAATTTCATCAACCAGATACCGAGCCAGTTCTTTTTCTCCCAACACCCGCAAAATATCATGGGGATTGCTGGAGCCGTCCATTAGGGGTTCACCAGCCACCACACGATCACCTTCTCGAACCGAGATGTGCTTGCCCTTGGGGATAAGATATTCATGAGGATCGCCCACGCTATCTGGTGTGATAACAATTTTACGCTTGCCCTTGGTGTCTTTACCAAAAGAGACCACGCCATCCACATCGGTAATAACCGCAACGTCTTTAGGCTTGCGAGCTTCAAACAATTCTGCCACCCGAGGAAGACCACCCGTGATGTCTTTAGTTTTGGTGGTTTCGCGAGGAATCTTGGCAATAACATCACCCGCACGCACCGGCCCACCTTCGTGAACAATTAAAATAGCTCCCACTGGCAAAAGATAACTGGCATCGAGTGCCTGCACATGGGGTAATTTTTTGGCATGACCCTTCTCATCTAAAATAGAAATGCGTGGTTTAAGATTGGGTTGTTTACTCTCGGTAATAACTCGGTTAGAAAGACCCGTGACTTCATCGACCCTATCTTGCATGGTCATGCCGTCGATAATATCTTCAAATTTGATACTGCCGTCAACTTCAGTAAGCACGGGGATGCTGTAGGGGTCCCATTCTGATAACAAAGTATTGGGTTTTACTTGATCGCCCTCTTTAACCAATAATTTTGCACCATAGGTGAGTTTATATTTTTCACGTTCTCGGCCCGCATCATCAACCACCGCAATTTCACCATGACGGTTCATGACGGTTAAAGAGCCTTCGACATTGGTTACCTGAGCAACATTAATAAATTTGATTCGCCCACCGTTACGATTTTCTAAGGCGGATTGCTCTGCCCGTCGACTCGCCGCACCACCAATATGGAAAGTACGCATGGTCAGCTGCGTGCCAGGTTCACCAATCGATTGGGCGGCAATAACTCCAACCGCTTCGCCAAGATTGACCAAATGCCCCCGCGCCAGATCACGACCGTAACATTTAACACAGGTGCCTCGTTTAGATTTGCAAGTGAGCACAGAGCGAATTTTAATTTTCTCAATGCCAGCTTCTTCAATTTTTTCAACCACGGCTTCGTCGACTTCAACGCCTGCTTCAACAATAAGTTCATTGGTAAAAGGATCGTGGATATCTTCCAAGGTGACCCGGCCCAAGATACGATCGCCCAACTGCTCGATGATTTCACCACCCTCGGTAAGCGATTGCATGTAAATGCCGTCTAAAGCACCACAATCGATTTCATGAATCACCACATCTTGAGCCACATCAACCAACCGACGGGTCAGATAACCTGAATTAGCGGTCTTGAGAGCCGTATCGGCCAAACCTTTTCTGGCACCATGGGTTGAAATAAAATACTGCAACACATTAAGGCCTTCACGGAAATTAGCCGTAATCGGGGTTTCGATGATTTCACCCGAAGGCTTGGCCATCAAACCACGCATCCCGGCTAATTGGCGCATTTGCTGGGCTGAGCCTCTGGCACCTGAATCGGCCATAATATAAATAGAGTTTAAACTTTGTGTCATCTTGCCTTCTTTGCCACCAATCGCTTCTTCTTTACTCATTTCTTGCAACATATCACCGGCAATGGCCTCGGTACATTGTGCCCAAATGTCGACGACTTTATTGTAACGCTCCCCATTGGTGATGAGACCTTCGGTGTATTGCTCTTCTACTTCGCGAACTTCGCCATAGGCTTTATCTAAGTGCTCTTGTTTAGTGCTAGGAATTCTCATGTCATCAATACAAATGGAAATCCCCGCACGAGTCGAAAATTGAAAACCAAGATTTTTCAAACGATCAGCCAACAAAACAGTCTCTTTATTACCGGCAACCCGGAATGAAATATCAACCAATTCTGCAATGCCCTTTTTATCCATGACTTTATTGTAACTTGAAAAGGGAATGGCCTTGGGGACAATTTCACTAAATAAAACTCGCCCACAGGTAGTTTCGACTAATTGGCCTGATAAACGAACTTTGATTTTAGCATGCAAATTGAGCTGCCCGCTATCGTAGGCCATACGCACTTCAACGGGATTTGAAAAATATTTACCCTCGCCCAACATATAAGAACGTTCACGGGTAAGATAATAAATACCCAAAACCATATCTTGAGTGGGGGTGATAATGGGCTTACCATTGGCCGGCGACAAAATATTGTTGGTCGACATCATCAGTACTCGGGCTTCAATCTGCGCTTCTTTTGATAAAGGCACGTGAACCGCCATTTGGTCACCGTCAAAGTCAGCATTAAAAGCTGCGCAAACCAGCGGGTGTAATTGAATGGCCTTGCCTTCAATCAAGACGGGTTCAAAGGCTTGCATGCCGAGGCGATGCAGAGTGGGGGCACGATTGAGGATAACCGGATGTTCTTTGACCACTTCATCGAGCACATCCCATACTTCGTCTTTGGCAATTTCTACCATTTTCTTGGCGCTCTTGATGGTGGATACTAAACCACGCAATTCTAACTTTTGGTAAATGAAAGGCCGGAACAATTCGAGGGCCATTAATTTTGGCAACCCACATTGGTGTAATTTTAACTCAGGCCCCACGACAATAACCGAACGGCCGGAGTAATCAACCCGCTTGCCTAATAAATTTTGACGGAACCGACCTTGCTTGCCAGTAATCATATCTGACAAAGAACGTAACGGACGGCGATTAGGCCCGGTAAATACCTTGCCACGGCGACCATTATCAAACAAAGCATCAACCGATTCTTGTAACATTCGCTTTTCGTTACGAATAATAATTTCAGGGGCATTAAGCTCCATCAATCTTTTGAGACGATTGTTACGGTTAATCACACGACGATACAAATCATTAAGATCGCTGGTTGCAAAGCGCCCACCTTCTAAGGGAACCAAAGGCCTCAAATCCGGTGGAATAACGGGAATGACTTCCAACATCATCCACTCTGGTTTATTGGCCGAATCACGGAACGCCTCGATAATTTTGAGACGTTTTGCCAATTTGGTGCGAGTTGCCACGGCATTGGTCGTTTCAAATGCCTTGCGAAGTTTTTTGGCCATCTCATCAACATCGATTTTCTTGAGCAACTCTAAAACCGCATCGCCACCCATTCTGGCGGTAAAGGTGTCGCCACATTTTTCTTTGGCTTCTTGATAATTATCTTCGGTTAAAATTTGCCCTTCTTCAAGGGTACTCGCGCCTGGGTTGGTAACAATATAATTTTCACAATAAAGTACTTTTTCTAAATCCTTCAAACTGGTGTCTAGTATATGACCAATGCGGCTGGGCAGACTTTTCAAAAACCAAACGTGGGCAACTGGGGTTGCTAAATTAATATGCCCCATCCGTTCACGGCGAACCTTTGATTGAATAACTTCAACACCGCATTTTTCACAAACAATACCCCGGTGCTTCATGCGTTTATATTTACCGCAATTACACTCGTAATCTTTGACTGGCCCAAAAATCTTAGCACAGAAAAGACCATCCCGTTCCGGTTTAAAAGTACGATAGTTGATGGTCTCAGGCTTCTTCACTTCCCCATGCGACCACGACCGAATAATTTCGGGAGAAGCTAGGCTAATCTTCATCCCGGTAAAAATGACGGGGTCTTTGGGTTTTTCAAAGAAATTTTGGATATCCATATTTTATCGTTCCTCTAACAATTCGACATTAAGCGCCAAACTTTGCATTTCTTTTAACAAGACTTTAAAAGATTCTGGCAACCCTGGCTCTAAGGTACAATCACCTCGGACAATCGATTCATACATACGAGTACGACCTACGACATCGTCTGATTTAACGGTTAGAAACTCTTGCAAACAATAGGCTGCGCCGTAGGCTTCCATGGCCCAAACTTCCATTTCACCCAAGCGTTGCCCACCAAACTGCGCTTTGCCACCCAAGGGTTGCTGAGTAACGAGTGAATAGGGCCCAATGGAACGAGCATGAATCTTATCATCGACCAAGTGATGCAACTTCAACATATACATCACGCCGACGGTAACCGCATGTTCAAAGGCCTCTCCGGTTCGACCATCAAAAAGTAGGGTTTGGCCATTGGAAGGAAGGTCAGCCAAGGCAAGCATCGCTTTCATGTCGCTTTCTTTGGCACCATCAAACACGGGGGTTTGCATAGGAACACCCTCTTTTACCCGACGGCAAAAGGCCTTCAATTGATCATCATCTAACTCTTGAACTGCTTTATGCACAGCCGGGGCGCCATAAATCTTTTTCAAAAAGGCGATGAGTTTTTCTCGGCTAAATTCTTTAGTGATAAAATCTTGGATTTGTTTACCCAAGTGTTGGGCCGCCCAACCTAAATGAGTTTCTAAGATTTGGCCAATATTCATACGCGAAGGCACGCCGAGTGGATTTAAAACAATATCAACGGGGGTGCCGTCATCCATGTAGGGCATGTCTTCTTCGGGCAAAATTCTGGAAATAACCCCTTTATTACCATGGCGACCCGCCATCTTATCACCCACGGCAATCTTTCGTTTGATAGCCACAAAGACTTTGACCATCTTAATAACCCCCGGGGGCAATTCATCACCCTTGCGGAGTTTGCTAAGTTTGGAGTCGTAGACCATTTTGATGAAATCAATCTTTTCTTCGGCCTGCTCTAAAATTTCGCCTAACTCATCTTCAACACCTTCTCCACCTTGCACCGAAATTTCATTCCATTTTCCAAAAGGGATTGAATTGAGCACGGCCTCGGTAATGGGTTTACCCTTGGCCAACAAAATCTTTTCTTCATCTTCATCAACCACTTTAGAAGAGCTGACGTGCCCCGACAGCAAGGTCTTAATCTTTTTTGCAAAACTGGCTTTGACAATTTTGATTTCTTCTTCTTGATCTTTAAAGAGCTTAGAGGTTTCTTTATCTAAAATATCTCTAGAACGTTCGTCGAGATCAGCCCCTTCTCTAGAAAATACCTGAGCATCAATAATGGTACCTGTTACACCCGGCGGTACTCTGAGCGAAGTGTCTTTCACATCACCGGCCTTTTCTCCAAAAATCGCGCGCAATAATTTTTCTTCGGGAGAAAGTTGAGTTTCACCCTTGGGGGTGATTTTCCCCACCAAAATGTCCCCGGGCTTGATCTCTGCTCCAATTCGGATAATCCCCGAATCATCAAGGTTCATGAGGGCCTCTTCGCCCACATTAGGAATATCCCGAGTGATTTCTTCTTTGCCTAACTTGGTGTCACGCGCGATACACTCAAACTCTTCAATATGAATGGAGGTGAAGATATCTTCTTTGAGCAAGCGCTCTGATAAAAGAATAGAGTCTTCGAAGTTATAACCACCCCAGGGCATAAAAGCCACGGTGACATTATAGCCCAAGGCCAATTCACCCAAATCGGTAGCCGGCCCATCTGCCAAGGTTTGGCCGGCGTTGACCTGATCACCCACTTTAACAATAGGAAGTTGGTTAATACAGGTGCTTTGGTTTGAACGACGATATTTGGTTAAATTATAAATATCAACTTCGCTCTCACCTGACTTTTTACCCGTCTTTTCAGCGGCAACCACAATGCGGGTGGCATCGACGCTTTGCACAACTCCAGTACGCTGGGCAATCACGGTGACACCACTATCTGCCGCCACCTTACGTTCAACCCCGGTACCTACCAAAGGGGCTGCAGTTCGAATCAGAGGCACCGCTTGACGTTGCATGTTCGAACCCATCAAGGCGCGGTTCGCATCGTCATTTTCCAAAAAGGGAATGAGCGAGGCTGCCACACTGACCAATTGGCGGGGAGACACGTCGATCATTTGCACTTCTTCAGGCCGTGCCAAAAGAAATTCTCCATTTTTTCGGCAGTTCACAAACTCACCGGTAAATCGACCGTCTTTATCAACTGGGGCATTGGCTTGGGCAATATAATAATTTTCTTCATCTAAAGCTGAGCGATACACAATTTCGTCGGTCACTTTGCCATTTTTGACCAAACGATAAGGCGTTTCAATAAAGCCATACTCGTTAACCCGAGCAAAAGATGCCAACGAAGAAATGAGCCCAATATTAGGGCCTTCGGGTGTTTCAATAGGACAAATCCGACCATAGTGAGTGGCATGAACGTCGCGCACTTCAAAACCGGCTCGCTCTCGGGTTAAACCGCCTGGCCCTAAGGCTGAAAGTCTGCGCTTGTGGGTAATCTCAGACAAAGGATTGGTTTGATCCATGAATTGCGACAACTGACTCGAACCAAAAAATTCTTTGACTACAGCCGCTACGGGCTTTGGGTTAATAAGATCGTGAGGCATAAGAGTTTCAATTTCGTGCAAACTCATACGCTCTTTAATGGCGCGCTCCATACGCACCAAACCAATCCGATATTGATTTTCTAACAATTCACCAACCGCACGGATACGGCGATTGCCTAAGTGATCGATATCATCGATCGCACCAAAACCATCTTTAAGCCTGGCCAAATATTTAATGGTTTCTAAAATATCTTCTTTACGCAAGGTGCCTATTTCTATGGGGAGATCAAAACCAAATTTGTAATTAACTTTGAGTCGGCCCACTTTCGATAAATCATAGCGTTCAGGATTAAAGAAAAGATTTTCAAAAAAGTTAGTGGCTGTTTCAATGGTGGCGGGTTCTCCAGGGCGCAAGCGTTTATAAATTTCTAACAAGGCCTCTTCTTGAGAGTTGACCTTATCAATCAACAGGGTGTTACGAATAAACGGCCCGGCATTCAAATTATCAACATAAAGCAAGGGAATTTCGCTAACCTTTTTATCGGTAAGTTCGGCTAATTTTTCTGCTGTTAAAACTTGATTGCATTCTAAAAGAATTTCTCCGGTGTTGGGGTCAACCACGTCGTGGGCCACAGGCCTACCCACAATGTCTTCGGCCAACACAGGGATTTCATCGACCTTGGCGGCCTGTAATTTTTCAACCAATATTTTTGAAAATTTACGACCCTTTTTCACCAGCACTTCACCCTTCTTAGGGTCTTTAATGTCTTTAACTGCGCGTTGAAAAACCAACACATTGGGGTTTAATTCTTTGTAAAGATTTTTGCCATGAAGATGGATGATTTCTTCTTCGTAAAAATAAGCCAAGATTTCTTCAACCGACAAACCCAAAGCGCGAATCAGCAAGGTACAAGGCATTTTACGGCGCTTATCAATGCGCATATAAATGATATCTTTGGGGTCAAATTCAAAGTCTAACCAAGAGCCACGGTAAGGAATGATTCTAGCCGAATAGAGTAACTTGCCACTGGAATGGGTTTTGCCTTTATCGTGTTCGAAGAAAACACCCGGCGAACGGTGCAACTGCGACACAACAACACGTTCAGTCCCATTAACAATAAAGGAACCATTTTCTGTCATAAGCGGGATTTCGCCAAAATAGACTTCTTGCTCCTTCACGTCGCGAATATTACGATTACCTTCTTCATCGGCCATATCCCACACCACTAAACGCACGACTACTTTCAAAGGTGCAGAATAGGTCATGCCGCGCTCGCGACATTCTGAGACATCATAAGGCGGCTTTTCAAAATGGTAACTCACAAACTCAAGCGAGGCCGTTTGATTAAAATCCCGAATCGGGAAAACGCTTTTGTAAACACCGTGCAAACCACTGTCAGTGCGCTCTTCAGGCGAAACATCACCCTGCAAAAATTTGCGATAACTATTTTTTTGAATTTCAATCAGATCAGGTGTTTCAAGTACTTTTTCAAGTCGGGAGAAGTCTTTTCGTACGCGATAAAAATTGATCCCGGAAAGATCCATGGATACTCCTCTTCATAAATGTGACTACGAGCCCCACGTCATCCCGGCCTTGAGCCGGGATCCACGACAAGACTAAAACTACTTAATTTGAACTTTAGCGCCAGCCGCTTCGAGCTTCTCTTTAATCTTATTGGCTTCGTCTTTGCTTACACCTTCTTTAACTGTTTTAGGTGCACCCTCTACCAAGTCTTTAGCTTCTTTGAGACCTAAAGTGGTAATCGCCCGAATCTCTTTAATGACGTTGATCTTCTTATCCCCACCTTCGGCTAGGATAACATCAAACTCCGTCTTTTCTTCAACCGGGGCAGCACCTGCAGCAGCGCCACCTGCGGCCGCAACGGCAACCGGGGCTGCAGCAGAAACCCCAAATTTTTCTTCCATGGCTTTAACCAACCCAGCTACTTCAAGTAGCGTCATTTGGGAAACACTGTCGATGATTTGTTCAGCAGTTACTTTACTCATGACTATTCTCCTATTGTTTTTTATCTCGTATTGCGGCCAACACCGTGACCACTTGCCGCGACAAGGCCGATAACACGTTGACCAATTTTTGTGCGGGTGATTTTAATGAACCCAACATTTTTGCCAAAAGTTCTTCGCGGGAAGGCAGTTTAGACAACCCTTCAATGTCACGGGGTGCTAAAAGTTTACCCTCTAGTATGCCTGCTTTAATCTTGAATTTTTCGAATTCTTCCGAAAATTTCACCAAGGCCTTGGCAGGCAAAATTGGATCTTCTTTTGCAAACACCACCATCACAGGGCCTTCAAAATAAGGCTTCAAAACATCGAGTTCGGTACCGGCAATGGCTTTTTTGGACAAAGTATTTTTGGCAATTTTTACGTGGGCATTATTCTTACGGAGATCAACCCGCAATCGGGTTAAGTTAGCCACCGTAAGCCCTTGATATTCTGCTAATAGGGTCAAATTTGCTGAACTAAAGCTTTTCTTGAGGGCTTCAACCTCTTGCACTTTCTCGGCACGTTCCAACTTAAGTACTCCTCTTGTCTATACAGGATTTACGAAAAACCTAAGATCTTCTACCTGTAGTCTTTGACTAAAATTCCCTTCAAGCTTGCAGGCCTTGAGAATCAATTCTAATCCCTGGCCCCATCGTTGAAGAAAGGACCATACTCTTTAAATAAATCCCCTTGCTAGTCGGGGGTTTTAAACGAACTAACGCATCAATTAAAACTTTAATATTATCTTGTATCTTCTCAGCACCAAAAGACAATCTACCAATTGATGCATGAACAATCCCCGCCTTATCGACCCTAAACTCAACTTTACCCGATTGTAATTCTTTGACAGCCTTGGCAACTTCGAAAGTAACCGTACCAAGCTTAGGGTTAGGCATGAGCCCACGAGGCCCCAAGATCTTTCCCAATTTACTAACTTTTGCCATCATATCGGGAGTCGCTACCAATTTATCAAACTCAAGCCAACCACCGGCAATTTTTTCAATTAAGGCTTCGTCGCCCACTTCTAATGCCCCGGCCGCTTTGGCTTCGTCAGCTTTGTCGCCTTTGGCAATAACTAGCACGCGAATCGTTTTACCTAGACCGTGCGGCAAAACCGCAGCACCACGCACCTGTTGATCAGATTGCTTGGGGTCAACCCCTAAATTAATCGATACATCTACCGATTCATCAAACTTGGCTATTTTAAGACCACTGAGCAAAACGCAAGCCTCTTCTAAAGGATAACGTTTTTCACGATCTACCTTTTCCAAAGCCGCT
The DNA here is from genome assembly GCA_016183235.1 of Deltaproteobacteria bacterium. Taxonomy (NCBI): domain Bacteria; kingdom Pseudomonadati; phylum Myxococcota; class Myxococcia; species Deltaproteobacteria bacterium. Next base: position 2,055 of record JACPFA010000005.1, on the reverse strand, counting down.
CGATATTTTTTTCCAGCTTGACCCATAAATTACTTTACCTCGATCCCCATGCTTCTAGCCGTGCCTTCAATAATTTTAACGGCTGCGTTCAAGTCATAGGCATTTAAGTCGGGCATTTTTGTTTTGGCGATTTCTTCTACTTGAGCTTTAGTAACCGTGCCCACTTTATTTTTGTTAGGAACTCCAGAGCCCTTTTCAATCTTAGCTGCTTTAATTAATAAAATGCTGGCCGGAGGAGTTTTGGTAATAAAACTAAAAGAACGATCGGAATAAACCGTGATAACCACCGGAATAATGAGGCCGGCTTGTTTTTGAGTTGCAGCATTAAATTGCTTGCAAAACTCCATAATGTTAACCCCATGTTGACCTAAAGCTGGCCCAACTGGAGGCGCCGGATTGGCTTGCCCTGCCGGACATTGTAGTTTAATTTGTGTAACAACCTTTTTAGCCATAACTTAACTCTTCTCCACCTGCATAAAATCTAATTCGATCGGAGTTGACCGACCAAAAATACTGACCAGAACTTTTAGTTTGCCCTTTTCAGGGTTAACTTCTTCAACCGTACCAATAAACGTTGAAAAAGGCCCATCAATGACCCGAACGTTTTCACCCCGTTCAAAAATATTTTTTGGCTTTGGTTTTAACGACCCTTCATCTATCTGCCGAGTGATTCGCTTTACTTCTTCTTCGGGAACCACCGGAGGATGCATGGAGCTTCCAACAAACCCGGTTACCTTAGGAACGCTTTTAACCAGATGCCAAGTTTCATCATTCAAATCCATCTGCACAAAAATATAACCGGGAAAAAATTTGCGGGTGCTCTCTTTCTTAACACCCTTCTTCATTTCCACAACGGCTTCGGATGGAACTAACACTTCCCCAAAGGCGGGCTCTTTTTTCAAAGACCTAACCTTTTCTTCCAGAGCCTTTTTAACTTTTTGTTCAAAACCTGAATAAGTATGAACAACGTACCACTTGAGCGTCATATTATTAATGCCTAAAAGTTGAAAAAGGCCTTCACTAAAGAGCCCCAGATAAAATCAAATGCATAAAGCAGCAACGCAGCCACGCCTACCATGATGATGATTACTACTGTAGAAAGGCCTGTTTCTTTAGGAGTAGGCCACACCACTTTGCTGGTTTCTAAGGCTACTTCGTTTAAAAAGGCGGTGACCCTATCATTTCTGCGAATAATTACAAGCACTAAAAACGAAATTAGATAGCCGATGATTTCAGGCCATTGAATGGGCCAATCTTCTTTAAAAGGAAGGTTGAGCGCAACCCAACCTATCTCTAAAACATTGCCCAATAAATAGCCTAATATTAGGGTGGCTAACAGCAACCCTAAATCAATCCACTGTTTGTAGGGGTTATTATCCATAGTTCAATTCCAAATAGAGGTTTGCAGGGGAGACAGGGATCGAACCTGCGACCTACGGTTTTGGAGACCGCCGCTCTACCAACTGAGCTACTCCCCTAAATTTTGCGCAGCAAAATTTCCTCTATTCTCCAATGCCATTTTCTCTTAATCTGCGCAAAATTAGAGAATAGCATTAGAAAATGGAAAATAGAGGTTAAGGAAAATTTTATTTCGTTTCCTTATGAGGAGTATGTTTGCGGCAGCGGCGACAATACTTCTTCTTCTCCAACCGATCAGGGGTTTTTGTTCTATTTTTTGTTGTCGAGTAATTGCGTTCTTTACAAACGGTACACTCTAATTGAATGATGACTCTCATCCCTTACTCCAATATCTCCGTAATAACGCCAGCACCGACGGTGCGACCACCTTCACGGATAGCAAAACGTAACTCTTTCTCCATCGCAATCGGGGTGATCAATTCTACTTCCATTGTTACATTGTCACCGGGCATCACCATCTCTACTCCCGCTGGTAATGTCACCACTCCCGTCACATCGGTTGTCCTAAAATAAAACTGCGGCCGATATCCCTTGAAAAATGCCGTGTGCCGACCACCTTCTTCTTTCGTCAAAACATACGCCTCGGCCTTAAACTTCTTGTGCGGCGTGATACTCTTTGGCTTCGCTAATACCTGG
>JACPFA010000004.1 GCA_016183235.1 Deltaproteobacteria bacterium | reverse complement strand
CTCTCGTCCATGACTGCCTCAATCACCTCAATTTTATTTTTATCTCTCATTGTTAGTAGCATCCTTCTCCTCCTTTCGGAGGATAGCTACTGACATTTTCACTCGGCAGTTAGTACTGACACTTTCACTCGGCTACCACATTTCCACTTATTAATATTGACAATTGAGTCGAAGTATATAAGATTGCCCACCCCCGGATCTATGGGCTATGTGATCTTCTGTGTTTTTGTCCGGGGGAATGAGAAAAAAGCCTGTTTTTAGTTCTGATCTTTGACAACTGAATAATGGACTGAAATGTAAACGGGTCCTTTTTGAAAATTATCACAACCAAAAAAGACTCCTATCACTTTCTTTACAGAAGGTATGCGAGTAATTGCAGAATTTAAACTTGAGAGTTTGATTCTGGCTCAGAGCGAACGCTGGCGGCGTGCTTAACACATGCAAGTCGTACGAGAAAGCCCAGCAATGGGTGAGTAAAGTGGCGAACGGGTGCATAACACGTAGGTAACCTGCCTTTAAGTCTGGAACAACCTGTCGAAAGACGGGCTAATACCGGATAAGACCACGATATAATTTATTGAGGTAAAAGATGGCCTCTACTTGTAAGCTATCACTTAAAGATGGGCCTGCGCACCATTAGCTAGTTGGCGGGGTAATGGCCCACCAAGGCTATGATGGTTAGCTGATCTGAGAGGATGATCAGCCACACTGGGACTGAAACACGGCCCAGACTCCTACGGGAGGCAGCAGTGGGGAATCTTGCGCAATGGGGGAAACCCTGACGCAGCAACGCCGCGTGAGTGACGAAGGCCTTCGGGTTGTAAAGCTCTGTCGGAGGGGAAGAAAGATCGAGGCGCTAATATCGCCTCGATTTGACGGTACCCTCAAAGGAAGCACCGGCTAACCTCGTGCCAGCAGCCGCGGTAATACGAGGGGTGCAAGCGTTGCTCGGAATTACTGGGCGTAAAGCGGGTGTAGGCGGCCTGTTATGTCAGGTGTGAAAGCCCTTGGTTCAACTGAGGAAGTGCGCTTGAAACTGGCAGGCTTGAGTACCGTAGAGGAGGGCGGAATTCCTAGTGTAGAGGTGAAATTCGTAGATATTAGGAGGAACACCGGCGGCGAAAGCGGCTCTCTAAACGGATACTGACGCTAAGATCCGAAAGCGTGGGGATCAAACAGGATTAGATACCCTGGTAGTCCACGCTGTAAACGATGGGTACTAGGTGTTGGGTTTTAACCCAGTGCCGCAGCTAACGCATTAAGTACCCCGCCTGGGGAGTACGGTTGCAAGATTAAAACTCAAAGGAATTGACGGGGGCCCGCACAAGCGGTGGAGCATGTGGTTCAATTCGACGCAACGCGAAGAACCCCGGAACCCCTCCGAAAGGAGGGGGTGCCCGCAAGGGAGCCGGGAGACAGGTGGTGCATGGCTGTCGTCAGCTCGTGACGTGAGATGTTGGGTTAAGTCCCGCAACGAGCGCAACCCTCGCCTTTAGTTGCAAACATTAAGTTGAGCACTCTAAAGGGACTGCCTCGGTTAACGGGGAGGAAGGTGGGGATGACGTCAAGTCCTCATGGCCTTTATGTCTAGGGCAACACACGTGCTACAATGGATAGTACAAAGGGTCGCCAACCCGCGAGGGGGAGCCAATCCCATAAAACTATCCTAAGTTCGGATTGGAGTCTGCAACTCGACTCCATGAAGCTGGAATCGCTAGTAATCGTGGATCAGCACGCCATGGTGAATACGTTCCCGGGCCTTGTACACACCGCCCGTCACACCACGAAAGTCGTTTCTACCAGAAGCCGACGCACTAACTTCGCCCTTCAGAATGCTTCAAGATCAAGGCGCGAGGAAGTGAAGCGAAGGAGGCGTACCCTGGGGTACGCTGACTGAGCCTTCACGACGAGCAACGCAGAGATTGGAGCATTATGATGGGCGAAGAGGTAGTCGTCCAAGGTAGGAATGGTGATTGGGGTGAAGTCGTAACAAGGTAGCCGTAGGGGAACCTGCGGCTGGATCACCTCCTTTCTAAAGGATTAGTTCCTGTTGCAAATTAGGTTCATTATTCAGTTTTTAAAGATCAGAGCTTTGTTTCTGATACAGGCCCCAAAATTGAAAAAACTTGAAGTTATAGTTTAAGTTCAAGTTTTAATTTTTTTACTGCCGGGCCTGTAGCTCAGGTGGTTTAGAGCGCACCCCTGATAAGGGTGAGGTCGATAGTTCGAGTCTATCCAGGCCCACCTGTGGTTTTGCGATGCAAAACCACCCTCTATTTTCGAATGCGATTTTCCAGTGCTTAAATTTTGGAAAATGGCACTAGAAAATCGAAAATGGAGGGAAAATTGTTTCGCAATTTTCGGGGATGTAGCTCAGCTGGGAGAGCACCGGCTTTGCAAGCCGGGGGTCAGGGGTTCAAACCCCCTCATCTCCACATGAGGGATAAAATTTTCGATTGTTCAAGTTTTACTTGAACAATCATAGCTCTTTGACAATTGCATATGTTTGAAAGAAGCACCTGCAATACAATGATAAGGTCTTGGAATCTCCAAAACCTACTTTAATAAATCTTGCGGCTTATTTAATCGTAAGCCCTAAGATATTTAAGGTTTTGGTCAAGCTACTAAGGGCATACGGTGGATGCCTTGGCGAAGACCGGCGATGAAGGACGTGATTAGCTGCGATAAGCTTCGGGGAGCCGCTAAATAGGCTACGATCCGGAGATTTCCGAATGGGGCAACCCAATTTAGGAGCAATCCTAGATTATTCAAAGGCTGAATTCATAGGCTTTTGAAAGCAAACAGGGGGAACTGAAACATCTAAGTACCCCTAGGAAAAGAAAACAATAGTGATTCTCCTAGTAGTGGCGAGCGAACGGGGAATAGCCCAAACCTTAGGACTTGTCCTAAGGGGTTGTGGGACCACAATGTGGGATGAAAGCAGATAGCAGAATGTCTTGGAAACGACAGCCAAAGAAGGTGATAGCCCTGTAAGCGAAATCTTAATTCACCCTAGTGGTATCCCGAGTACCACGGGACACGTGAAATCCTGTGGGAATCTGGCAGGACCATCTGCCAAGGCTAAATACGCGTCTTCGACCGATAGTGAACTAGTACCGTGAGGGAAAGGTGAAAAGAACCCAGAGATGGGAGTGAAATAGAACCTGAAACCGTATGTCTACAAGCAGTTGGAGGGCTATGTCTCTACTTCGGTAGAGAAATGCCCTACATCGTGCCTTTTGCATAATGAGCCGGTGAGTGGATGTGTGCAGCAAGGTTAAGCCGATCGAGGTGGAGCCGAAGCGAAAGCGAGTCTTAAAAGGGCGTTTTAGTTGCATATATCGGACCCGAAACCAAGTGATCTACCCATGGTCAGGGCGAAATTCTGGTAACACAGGATGGAGGCCCGAACTCGTGGATGTTGAAAAATCCTGGGATGAACTGTGGGTAGGGGTGAAAGGTCAATCAAACTTGGAGATAGCTGGTTCTCCCCGAAATATATTGAGGTATAGCCTTATGAATTAAGTAACGGAGGTAGAGCACTGGATGGGCTAGGGGTCCGACAGGATTACCAAACCTAACCAAACTCCGAATTCCGTTAACTTTTATCATAGGAGACAGACCACGGGTGATAACGTCCGTGGTCAAGAGGGCAGAAAAACCCAGACCGCCGACTAAGGTCCCGGAATCTATGCTAAGTGTGAAAGGATGTGATAGCGCTCAGACAACTAGGAGGTTGGCTTAGAAGCAGCCACCCTTTAAAGAAAGCGTAACAGCTCACTAGTCAAGCGAGATTGCGCCTAAAATGTAACGGGGCTAAGCATAGTACCGAAGTCGCGGATTCTAGAATTCCTGCGGGAATTTTAGAATGGTAGGGGAGCATTCTAGTCGCCTGCGAAGGTCAACCGTAAGGATGGCTGGAGGCCCTAGAAGAGCTTATGCTGGCATAAGTAGCGAAAAAACTGATGAAAAATCAGTTCGCCGTAAACCTAAGGTTTCCTGGGCAAGGTTAATCCCCCCAGGGTTAGTCGGTCCCTAAGACGAGGCCCAAAGGCGTAGTCGATGGAGGACAGGTTAATATTCCTGTACTAATTCATAAATGTCACACTAAGGAGTGACGGAGAAGGGTAGCTCAGCCGTCTGTTGGATTAGGCGGTTTAAGCATGTAGGATGTCCTGGTAGGCAAATCCGCCGGGATATATCTGAGATGTGAATACGATCCGCGTAGCGGAGCAAAGTGAGTAATCCCATACTCCCGAGAAAAACTTCGTAGTTAGTTTATGAGTTAACCGTACCGTAAACGGACACACGTAGGTGGGGATAAATGTCCCAAGGCGCTTGAGAGAACTCTAGTTAAGGAACTCTGCAAATTGATGCCGTAACTTCGGGAGAAGGCATGCCTTTTGAGGTTAGAGGATTTACTCCTCGAAGCTTTAATAGGTCGCAGAGAATCGGTGGTGACGACTGTTTATCAAAAACACAGGACAATGCAAAGACGCAAAGTCGAAGTATATTGTCTGACTCCTGCCCGGTGCCGGAAGGTTAAGAGGAGAGGTCATGGGAGCAATCCTAGAAGCTTTGAATCGAAGCCCCGGTAAACGGCGGCCGTAACTATAACGGTCCTAAGGTAGCGAAATTCCTTGTCGGGTAAGTTCCGACCTGCACGAATGGAGTAACGATTGCCACACTGTCTCGACTGGAGACTCAGCGAAATTGTATTGACGGTGCAGATGCCGTCTACCCGCGGAAAGACGGAAAGACCCTGTGCACCTTTACTATAACTTGGCACTGAACTATGAGGTTGTTTGTGTAGGATAGGTGGGAGACTTTGAAGCGGCGGCGCTAGCCGTCGTGGAGTCAACCTTGAAATACCACCCTGATGATTTTGTGGTTCTAACTCAGTACCGTAATCCGGTACGAGGACAGTGTCTGGTGGGTAGTTTGACTGGGGCGGTCGCCTCCCAAAATGTAACGGAGGCGCGCGAAGGTTCCCTCAAGCTGATTGGAAACCAGCTGTTGAGCGTAAAAGCAGAAGGGAGCTTGACTGCGAGACTTACAAGTCGAGCAGGTACGAAAGTAGGCTTTAGTGATCCGGTGGTTCTGTATGGAAGGGCCATCGCTCATCGGACAAAAGGTACCCCCAAGAGTTCACATCGACGGGGAGGTTTGGCACCTCGATGTCGGCTCATCGCATCCTGGGGCTGGAGCAGGTCCCAAGGGTTTGGCTGTTCGCCAATTAAAGCGGTACGCGAGCTGGGTTCAGAACGTCGTGAGACAGTAGATCCTTGCTGTCTTTAAATTTGGCTATTTGCTGGAAACTCCGAGTATCCTAAGCTACACGTTTCATTTTAATTTAATGGAATGCGTAAAAATGCTATAGGTGCGGACAATCAGCAGGAAAGATCAGAGCCATGGATAATCACTATATTGCGGGTTTTGTTGATGGTGAAGGTAGTTTTCACATTGCTTTTCAGCAAAGTGAGAATGTTAAATTGGGCTGGCAAGTCGTTCCAGAATTTCATGTCAGTCAAAATAGTTCCAGCAGACACGTTCTTGAATGTATTAAAGAACGTTTAGATTGTGGAGTTATTAAACCAAACCATCGCAGTCGAGCTAATGATCATACTTATGTGTTAGTGATCAGAAATCGACAAGATCTTGTTAATAAAGTGATTCCATTTTTCGAACGGCATCCACTGTACACTCAAAAGAAAAACGATTTTTATCTCTTTAAAAAGATTGTTATGATGATGAATCAGAATGAACATTTAGAGAAAAAGAGTTTTTCCAAGATTGTGCAATTGGCTTACTTAATGAATGCCAATGGATGTCGACGAAAAGTTCCAAAAGAAAAAATTTTGGAAACTCTGAAATCCTCAGAGACTATACGCCAAAAATCGGATGCTTCCGATTAAGATATAGTCCGAACTGTATGGCGACATACAGATCCGCCTAAGGCGGACGCCACTCATTATTGAGTGGTCTGTATCTCTACTGATGATATTAATGATGTGGAGAGAAAGTAACAGATTGTCGGTCCCTATCTTCCGTGGGCGCAGGAGATTTGAGAGGACTTAACCCTAGTACGAGAGGACCGGGTTGAACGAACCTCTAGTGCTCCGGTTGTCACGCCAGTGGCACAAGCCGGGTAGCTAGGTTCGGATCCGATAAGCGCTGAAAGCATATAAGCGCGAAACGGGCCTCAAGATTAGATCTCCCAATCCCGCAAGGGGTAAGAAGACCACTCGTAGACTACGAGTTTGATAGGCTGGAGGTGTAAGTGCAGTAATGCATTAAGCTGACCAGTACTAATCGGTCGTTTGGCTTGACCTAAATTTTTTTTGGGTTTCAAGGCCAAATTGTTTTTAAGGGTAGCTGTATTTCAGCATATGCAATTTTTAAAGGACTTACCTAACGGTTAAGTCCAAAAGGTTTTCGGTGGCTATAGCGAGAGGGTTCCACCCGATCCCATTCCGAACTCGGAAGTTAAACCTCTATGCGCCGATGGCACTGCTAGGGTGACCTAGTGGGAGAGTAGGTGCTGCCGAATTTATTTAAATTAAAAAGCCCGTTGGTATTTCCAGCGGGCTTTTTTTATTGTTTACGGCGGATGGTTAAACCCATAAAATGATTTCTATCGTCACCTCTAAACCAAAAGGTAAATGAATGAACCCCAATCCTATCCAAAAAAAATTCTTCTTCGCCTTAAAAATGGGCTCCATTGGCTTTCTTATGTTGATCTTACTCATCCCCATGGTCATGATCGAATCGGTTATTCGAGAAAGAAAAGACAGCCAATATCAGGCCCAAGACGAAACCATCAGTACCTGGGGTTACCCTCAAACTTTAACCGGCCCTGTTTTAATTATTCCTTATCGAGTTAGAAGCGTGGTGCGAGAAAATCAAACCAACAAAACTTATATTCAAAAATCCCAAGCCTATTTTTTGCCTGAAAATATTTCTATTCAAAGCAAGGTCGTCCCCGAAATACGTTATCGTGGAATTTATAAAGTGCCTGTGTATCAAACCGAGATGCAAGTCAAAGGTGATTTTGCCAAGCTTGATTTTTCGCGATGGAAAATAGATCCAGCCGATATTCTTTGGGAAGAAGCCATCCTTGCCTTGGGTATTTCAGATGTCAGGGCGATTCGTGAAGCCAATCCCTTGCAACTCTCGAATTCAGAGAGTTTGCCATTTGAGCCCATGGCTAAGGAGAGTGAAATTATTTCTTCTGGGTTAAAGGTTTTGCTAGGAAAACAAAGCCTTCTATTTCAAAACCAACCTGTTGAATTTAATTATTCTTTGAAATTTGCGGGAAGTAAGCAAATCAATTTTATCCCGGTTGGCAAACAAAGTAAAATTTCCATTGATTCTCCTTGGGTTAATCCTAGTTTTGTGGGGGCCTATTTGCCCGAACATAGAAAAATTTCGGAGCAAGGTTTTACCGCAGAATGGAATGTGCTTCACTTAGGGCGTGGCTATCCCCAGCAATGGTTGAATAACGAAGTGGCGGAGGGCTTACTCCAACGGTCTGCTCTCGGTGTTAGTTTCATGATTCCGGTCGATATTTATCTGCAAGCCACTCGTGCCGCCAAATATGCCATTTTATTCATTGCTCTAACTTATTTGATCCTTTTACTTTTTGAACTGGTGGGGCGAGTGCCGTTAAACTTTTTGCATTATTTGCTCGTGGGTTCCAGTTTGTGTATCTTTTATTTATTGTTAATTGCCACGTCAGAATTTATTCCGTTTGTCTTTTCTTATCTCATCGCCATGTTCAGTATCGTTGGGCTTAATTTTATTTACACTAAACGCGTGATGGGCAAATGGTCTCATTCTTTAGGCGTTAGTCTTCTGCTCACAGTACTCTATGGCTTTCTTTATCTGCTACTTTCCTCCCAAGACAGCTCATTATTAGTTGGCGCTTGGGGGCTCTTCTTAATCTTGGCTATTGTGATGTTCATGACCAGCAAACTTAATTGGGATTCCTTGATACTTACTAACAAGTCCCCTGTATAGGCTACAGCTTGCTTCGGCTTATGGGCTGCGAGCGCGTCAGATTTCGCAAAAAGTCCTCGACGTACCCTAAGGTACGCCTGCGGGCTTTTTGCTCATCTTCCTTCTCTCGCCACATAATCCTCGCAATCTGTAGCCTATACAGGGGACTTGTTAGTAAAAAAAATAATTCTATCGAGTCATAACTATTTGGTAGATATTTCCTTCAAATTAAGTACACTACCCACAGTTGGAACAGTCGAAAGTGCGCTTTCTGTCATCCCTGCGGAGGCAGGGATCCAGTGATTTTGAGCATTTCTGGATTCCCGCCTTCGCGGGAATGACATTTTCCGACGTACCATTTTGTCAAACTCAAAGGAGGCTCGTCCTATGAAAAATCTTATTGTTTTAGCTGGGATCATATCCATGTTAATTTTTAATCTTGGCTGGGATTCAACAGCCCAGGCCGATGGCTGTTACATTTGTGGCTCAGGGAGTGCCTGCGGTGATTATTGCCGTTACACCGGAAGCGACGATTTCAATAACCGAAAAAAGTGTGAAGCCGCGGGTTGTAAAGTCTCAGGCACGGCTTCTTGTCCCACTGCCGCTAATTACAAAGTCTGCACCGCAGGGTTAGAAAAAGATTTAGGGCCCTTCACCCCAAAAATTGCTGCAAGTGATGTTCAAGAATTGAACGCACCAAAATAACGGTGGTTCCGCCCGAATTTCTACTGTTTTTCAAGTATTTCTATCCCTATCCCGTTGTTTTGCGTACGATAGGTAGCCCATTCACCCTCGAGGGTATCGCCTTTCACCTTGTAAAGTACTATTCCAAAAACACCCCCCGCTTTGAGATCACCAAAACTCACACTGAGTATATTTGTCTTTGGATCATATAACCCTACACCACCAAATGCTTGCACAGCAGCACCCACCTGCCAATTGAGTCTATAAGTATTCCCTATCTTTTTGATAGTTGCGCGGCCTGTATAGGAGGGCGGCATCATTGTTGAAACACCGGCATTCCAACCCTTTACTTTATAGTCACCCTCCAGATGGGTTTGAGCATAGCCCTCATGAACAAAACCTAAAACAAAAACGGTCATTAAAAAAAATAATTGCCACTTTTTCATGACTTGCCATCCTTCTATTGTTCATGCTCTAGGTATCATGATGAATAAACTAGAGCAAGCGATTGAACAATTTGCTAACGATAGCCCTAATGGAAGGGAAAATTTTTACGCGATTTTACTACAATCCGAAGTATGGGTGCCGCTTTCTCCTGACCAACCTAATATGGCAGAAGGTGATTTGAGCTTGCAACTGGTCGAAGGTGAAGAAGATGAGCTTTTGTTTGTCTTATTTTCTAGCGAAGCCAATTTTAAAAAATGGTTAGAATCTGATTTTTACTATACGGTGATACCCTCAGTACAAATCTTGCAATTAGCTAAACAAGATGCATGCAAAATTGTTTTAGACCCAGCCGGGCCTCATACTTATGAATTTACCGTTGAAGAAGTTAACCATATCTTAGCACAAGAAAAACCTGCTCAAGAACCCTTACCCTTTACTTTCTTGCCTACCGAAGGTGCTGATAAAGAATTAAAAACCAAACTGTTGCCCATGCTCGCAAAATACCCTGAAATTAAAGAAGGTTATTTAGGTTTGGTGCAACACCAAAATTCAAAACGATGGGTTTTAGGGGTTTACTTTGCAACTGCAACTCAAAGTAACATTCAAAAAGTGCTGGAGCAGCTAAAAAGTGATTTAGATAAATTAAAAGATCAAAAATTTTCTATTGTACCGGTTGAATTAACCGACGGGTTGCTTTTTCAACAAATCAGCGAACAGATCGAAGTTTTTTACATGAATTATTAGTCGATAGTTTTACGCAAATCTCTTTCAACTACATCTAACCCTTGATCCGCTTTTAAGTCAGAAGCCCCGAATAGAGGGCGCACCACGCTTTCATAGATGAGCCCCCCTAAAATACCCCCTGAAATAGGGCCCAAAATAAATAGCCACCATTCATTCCCCCGCGGCCCTGGGAATGCGATGGATCCAAAGCCTGCCAGGTAGGAGAATAAACGGGGGCCCAAGTCACGGGCGGGATTCATGGCCGCCATGGTTAAAGGTGCGGCGACGCTCACCAAGGCGGCTACAATCAAACCCACAAACCACGGCACTAAATTAGACTTAGGTGCACCATCATGGCGATCTTCCGTTAAAGATAAGATCAAAAATACTAAGGTTGCAGTAATCCCCATTTCTACCAAAAATGCTTTTAAGGCCGACACTTTGGCAAAAGCAATTAGATCCGTCCCCACAATGCCGGGGTTAGGATAAAAAGCACTAAAAATGGACATCAATTTTTGAGAGCCGGGCTGGCCAATAATCACGCCTAATTTATCGGCCGTGGGTATCATAAACCCAGACCATGCAAAATAAACCACGCCTGCTGCCAAAAAAGCGCCTGCAATTTGAAAAAGGGCATAGGGTAAAACCTTACTCCAAGGAAATTTTCGATACAAAGCCATGGCAATCGTTACCGCCGGGTTAAGATGCGCCCCCGAAACTGAACCCACTGCATAAACAGCAAAGGTGACGGCTAAGCCCCATAAACAAGACACCCCCCACAGATCCATCGAACCGGTATGTACGGCCATACCCACGGCCATATCCCCAATAAAAATCAAAAGGAAAGTCCCTACCAATTCCGCTAAGCATTCTTTAAGCGTCGTTTGTTTCTGCATGATCACCTCCAAATTTGACTTAATAAAAACACCACCCGTACTCCAGCCCCTTAATATGAAATTTTGCCCGAGTTGTAGGAAGCGGCTTCGCCAAATTTTCTACCGAATCAATATCATGAACCGAATAGCCCTCGGGCAATCGGACAAAACTAACCATAAAATCGGTTTGGCACTGTATGCATTCACCATTTTTTAATCGCAAGTAATAAATGTAACGATCTTCAATGGGCTCTATTTTATCAAGAATGGCTTGGGCAATCTTTTCAGGGAGGCAATAGGGGGGGTATTCAACTCGCGCAATTTTATCTAATGTCAAAACCCTTGCGGTGGGCAAACTCTCCCAATGTTTAAGGTAGGCCTTTTGTTCTACAAAGACCACACAGTTATACACTTCTTCTTGTTCACCGATGAGCTTAATAGCTTGGCCTAAGTAAATATAATAATCATGCTCTTTAATTTTGGGTAATTTTTTTAAGTTGTTTTTCAGTTCGGATAGTTTCATAAGCGTGATGGATCCCCCGGATAAACCGTGGGATGACAAAGTAGGTAAAAGGAAAACCATGAAAACATGTTTTTTGGCAACCTTATCTTTATTTATTTTAGCAGCAAATCTCCAAGCCGCGATTCCACCCCCTGCCGGCTGTGATTTTGATGAATCGCAATGGGAGATTATTGTTTATGTAAGTGAAGTAAAACCCTTATCAAAAAAAGAAAAATTTCCGTGTGGAAAGCGGCAACGTTTTGAAGCCATGCTAGATATTCGTAAAATCATTAAAGGCAAACCCCACGCTTTATTGCAACAACCTTGGAAGCAGACTTTTGTGGATTATGACTATACAGAACGAGGTTGTACCGGCCCTACGGATCACACTTTTTCCAAAGACAGTTATTATCGTTTGTTTCTTCATAAACAAGAGAATGGGGAAGCGCCGCGCTATTGCAATCATTACATGACAAAATCCGTCAGCCCAGAAGAATTAAAACAACTTGGCATAACCAATTAATCGCAAATCCTCGTACCTAAAAAGTGAGGGAGGTGGCTTTGCAGCTGAAGTTAGCTTTTTCGACCCGGCGCTCCATCGCCGACCCTCATATGGATGACCTCTTGGTCAAGGCTAAAGCGATCGTCCAGAGGGATTGAGATTTGGACTGAAGGAGCCTCGAGAACTTTTCAACCTCATATTCGCGTGCTG